>JADJPK010000018.1 GCA_016713305.1 Betaproteobacteria bacterium | reverse complement strand
TCTTCGCCCGCGAGCTACCGCGAAGGTTACGTCGGCGTGCTGGACGTCTTTCCGGGCATGACCTGCGGCGTCTGGCAGCACCGTCCGCAAAGCACCGGCACGGTGGAGATCCGGTCATCCGATCCGTTCGCGGCTCCACGGATCCAGCCCAACTACCTGTCGCACGCCGAGGACCGGCGCACGCTGATCGACGGCGTACGGCTGGCGCGGAGGCTGTTGCGCACCCGGGCGCTCTCTCCGTTCGTGGTGTCGGAGAGCATGCCCGGAGTGCAGGTCCAGCGGGACGACGAGGTCCTGGACTTCATCCGGCGATACGGCGTGTCGTCCTATCACGTGAACGGCACCGCCCGGATGGGACCGGCAGGCGATCCCGGCGCCGTGGTCGACGCATCGCTCAGGGTCCACGGTGTGGACGCACTGAGAGTCGTGGACGCCTCGGTCATGCCCCGCATTCCTTCGGCCAACACGTGCGCGGCGACGATGGCGATCGCGGAGAAGGCGTCGGATCTCATTCGCGGCGAACGGGCCTGATCAGCGGGGACAGGCAGACTGGGGCTTCGTTCGGCGAGATCCTCGCTCGCGGAACCGCGTTTGCGGCGTGCCGGCGTACGTTTCCCCGGCGTCGTGGCCGCGCCGGAGTTTCCGCGTGGACGCCCGGAGTCCGGATGCCGAGGCCGGGTCGACACGGTAGAATGCGGTCCCTTTCGCGCGGGCGGCACGCACGGGCGACTTCTTGGCGCAGGTGTCTCTCGCTTCGCCTCAGGCGAACGCACATCAGGCAACGCAACGCATGACCATCAGTGCAACACCCGAGATCATCGACGAGCTTCGCGCCGGCCGCATGGTCGTGCTCGTCGACGAGGAGGATCGCGAGAACGAAGGCGATCTCGTCATGGCGGCCCAGTTCGTCACCCCCGAGGCCATCAACTTCATGGCCCGATTCGGACGGGGGCTCATCTGTCTCACGTTGACGGAGTCTCGCTGCCGGCAGTTGAACCTGGGCCTGATGGTGTCCAGCAACCGTTCGCAGATGGGGACGAATTTCACGGTATCGATCGAGGCAGCCGAGGGCGTCACGACCGGCATCTCGGCGGCGGATCGTGCGCATACGGTCAGGACTGCAGTGGAGCGGGATGCCCGGCCTGGCGACGTCGTGCAGCCGGGACACATCTTCCCGCTGATGGCCCAGCCCGGCGGTGTGCTCGTGAGGGCCGGCCACACCGAGGCGGGCTGCGATCTTGCCCAGCTCGCCGGCGTGGAACCCGCCGCCGTCATCTGCGAGATCCTCAAGGACGACGGCACCATGGCGCGGCTGCCGGACCTCGTGGAATTCTCCAGGCAGCATGGCCTCAAGATCGGAACCATCGCGGATCTCATCCACTATCGCAGCCGGACGGAGTCTCTGGTCGAACGTGCCCACGAGCGGGTCCTGCCAAGCGTTCACGGCGATTTCCGCCTCGTCGCGTACGTGGACAAGACCACGCGCGACACGCATCTCGCACTCGTGAAGGGGGACGTGGCCACGGAGGACGAGGTTCTCGTGCGTGTGCATGAACCGTTCTCGGCTCTGGATGCTCTGGACGCGAGGGACACCACGCACTCGTGGAGTCTGAACGATGCCATGCAGACCATTGCCGGCGAGGGCCGCGGCGTGATCGTCCTGCTGCACAGGACCGAGACGGGCGCCGATCTGCTCGCGCGCGTCTGTGCCGATAGCCGCGGGAACGGGCGGCGCAAGCTGGATCTGCGCACCTACGGCATCGGAGCCCAGATCCTCCGTGACCTGGGCGTGGCGCGCATGCGCCTTCTCGCACATCCTCGCCGCATGCCCAGCATGACCGGCTTCGACCTCGAGGTGACCGGGCACGTCGAGCCCCGGCCGCCTGCGCGATCCGCCTGATCCGGGAGAACACCATGGCAAGGTACGACGACATCTACGAGATCGGATCCGATCTCTCGGGGGAGGGGCTGACGATCGGCATCGTCATGAGCCGTTTCAATTCCGGTGTGTGCGATGCGCTCCTGCGCGCGTGCGTGACCGAACTGCTGTCGCTCGGAGTCCGAAAGGACGACATCACGATCGTCACGGTCGCGGGCGCACTCGAGATTCCCATCGCGCTTTCCAAGCTGGCCGGGTCGGGCCAGTTCACGGCACTGGTGGCGCTGGGCGCCGTGATCCGCGGCGAGACGTATCACTTCGAGATCGTGTCCGACCAGTCCGCGGCCGGGATCATGCGGGTGCAGCTCGACAGCGGTGTTCCGGTCGCGAATGGAGTGCTGACCACCGAGACGGATGCCCAGGCGGAGGAACGCATGCACGTCAAGGGGGCCGAGGCGGGGCGTGTGGCCGTGGAGATGGCCAACCTGCTCCAGGCCATCGAGGACGAACGTGACTGATTCCGCAGAGCCCAGACCCCGCCCCAAGAACGCGCGGCGCATCAGCCGCGAACTGGCCGTCCAGACGCTCTACGCCTGGCTCATCAATCCTCGTGAAGCCATGGAGATCAAGCGGGACGCCCGGCTGGACGAGCGCTTTCCGAAGGCGGATGCCGCCCTGTACGACCGTATCGTGGACGGTGTCCTGTCCCATTCCGAAGGACTGCGCGAATCGCTCGCCCCGCTGCTCGACCGGAAGGTCGACAGCCTGTCTCCTGTTGAACATGCCATTCTGCTGATGGGGGCGCTGGAGCTGTCGGCGCACGTCGAGACGCCCTATCGGGTCATCATCAACGAGGCCGTGGAACTGGCCAAGACCTTCGGCGGCACCGATGGTCACAAGTACGTCAACGGAGTGCTCGACCGCCTTGCTATGGAAGTGCGGCCGGACGAAGCCCGGCGGCGTTGATCCGGCACGGGCGACCTCGGTCCTCGCCCCCTTGCCGGTCCGCTATCCGAAGCATCGCACCTCCCTCGTGACGAAGCCCGGAGCAGGGGCGGTTAGAATTCCGTCATGTCTTCCGAGTTCGCTCTCATTGCCCGGTACTTCACGCCGGGTGTCAGTCACACAGCGGTGGCAGGAGGCGACGATGCGGCCCTGCTCGCACCGACGCCCGGCCGCCAGCTTGCCGTGACGACCGACATGCTCGTGGAAGGCGTCCATTTCCTGGCCGGTGCCGACCCGGAGTCTCTCGGACACAAGACCCTTGCCGTGAATCTCTCGGACCTTGCAGCGATGGGTGCCCAGCCGCGGTGGGCCTTTCTCGCCATGGCATTGCCGGACGCCGGCGACGAATGGTGCGAGGCGTTCTCCCGCGGACTGCTGGCGCTCGCGCGCAGGTTCGACGTCGACCTGGCGGGAGGCGACACCACGAAAGGGCCGCGCAATCTGTGCGTGACGGCGATCGGAGAAGTGGCGCCTGACCGGGCCTTGCGGCGGAGTGCCGCGCGCATCGGCGACGACATCTATGTCAGCGGGTGTACCGGGGAGGCGGCATTCGGTCTGCGGACGTATCGTGAAGCCACCGGTGCGCATTCCGCGGACGTGCGGCATTGCCGCCGCCGGCTCGATCGTCCGGAACCGCGAGTGTCACTGGGCACACGTCTCGCCGGCGTCGCACAGGCGGCCATCGATGTTTCGGATGGACTCCTCGCCGACCTTGGCCATGTGTGCGAAGCCTCCAACGCGGGTGCGGAGCTTCAGTGGGATCGGCTGCCGCATTCCTCCGCGCTCGCCACCCTTTCGCCTCAGGATCGCGCAGCGGCCGTGCTGGGGGGCGGCGACGACTACGAACTGATCGTGACCGCACCGGAACGATCGCGCGAGGCCGTGTCACGCATCGCCTCGGAATCCCCGGTCGCGCTGACCCGCATCGGCCGCATCGTCGAAGGCCCGGGAGTGCGTGTCTTCGATCGAAGCGGTTGCGTCATGGACACGTCGAGAAGTGGCTATGACCACTTCCGTTGAGTCCTCGCCAGTCCGTCCGACCGCCGCGTTCGTCCTTCGGCACCCGGCCCACTTCATCGCGTTCGGCTTCGGTTCCGGATTGATGCGGCCGGGACCCGGCACGGCCGGAACCCTGGCCGCCGTGCCCCTCTTCTGGTTCCTTCATCCGCGACTTTCCGACGGCCAGTTCCTGCTTGTCCTGCTTGGGCTGTTCG
The DNA here is from genome assembly GCA_016713305.1 of Betaproteobacteria bacterium. Classification (NCBI taxonomy): domain Bacteria; kingdom Pseudomonadati; phylum Pseudomonadota; class Betaproteobacteria; species Betaproteobacteria bacterium. The sequence goes on along the minus strand of JADJPK010000018.1, from coordinate 104,456 downwards.
CGCTGGGCATCTGGGCATGCAACCGCACCGGCAGGGCGCTCGGCGTGCACGATCACGGCGGGATCGTGTTCGACGAGATCGTCGCGTTCCTGCTCGTGATGTTCATGATTCCCAAGACGCTCTGGTGGCAGGTCGCCGGATTCTTGCTCTTCCGCTTCTTCGACATCGTCAAGCCTCCGCCCATCGGCCACTTCGACCGGACGCTGAAAGGCGGGTTTGGCGTGATGCTGGACGACCTGCTGGCTGCGTTCTATGTCCTGCTCGCAATCGCTATCTGGAAGACGGTGGTGACGGATGGATGACGCCTCTCTCCACGATCTCGCGGCCAGGGCGGGGCAGGCGCTTGCGTCGCGTGGCTTGCGTCTGACCACGGCCGAATCCTGCACGGGGGGCGGCATCGGGGCCGCGATCACCATGGTGGCCGGGAGTTCCGGCTGGTACGAGCGCGGCTACGTTACCTACAGCAACGATGCCAAGCGGACCGAGTTGGGCGTTTCTGCCGATACTCTCGCCCGGCACGGTGCCGTATCGGAGCCCGTGGTCCTTGAAATGGTCGAGGGTGCGCTGGCTCGAAGCGGAGCCCAGGTGGCGGTCGCGGTCAGCGGTGTCGCGGGTCCTGGAGGCGGCACGCCGGCCAAGCCGGTGGGCATGGTATGTCTGGCGTGGGGAAGATCGGATGGCGTCCGTGAAGTGCGGACATTCCGGTTTCCCGGCGATCGGGCCGAGGTCCGCGGTCGCAGCGTGGTGGCCGCGCTCGAAGGGATCATCGACATCGCCGGGCGCCCGTTCACCGCCTGACGTCAGCCATCACGCGGCAACGATGCCGGGGTGAAATGCCCGGGGGGGCGACTCGCGCGAGGCGGGAACCGTTCAGCGAAGATCGGAATACCGGCCGCAGGCGGTGATGCGATCCCATTTCCGGTTGACCTGCAGTTCGAAGAAGCGCGACCGGGGTATGGGAGGCCCGCAAGAATCGTCGGGGAGTCTGCTGGCCAGATAGCGGTCGTAGGCGTCGTCTCCGGATAGCGCTCTGAGCGACTTCCAACCGTGCCAGCACAGCCACCACAGCAGATCGGCGATGGCGCGCGTCATCGCCGGGGCTTTCCTGTGGAGGGGCGGCCGGGCGAGTTCACTCGATGTAGTAGCGGAGTTCTTCCGCGCCTTCCGAAGAAGGCGGGTCGCCGAAGAAGATGCTGCCGCGACCGTGCAGCACCGTCTCCTCGCGATTCAGGCGGACTTCGTCCCCGTCCTCCGGGCGGACGAACGTGCCGTTCGTGCTCGTGTCCTTCACGAAGAACTTGCCCTGGCGGGCTTCGATACGGGCGTGATTGCGGGACGCGCGGCGGGTGGTCAGAACGATCTGGTTCGTGGCGTCCCGTCCGATGGTGATCGAACCGGATTCGACCCGCCAGCGGTAGGTGCCGAACTTGAGTTCCAGGGCGGTATTGGCCTGGGGACCACGCTGCGAGATGGTGCTCCCCACGAGCGTCAGGTCGGCGCCGAGATCCCAGACAACTTCGTGCAGCCGGATCTCTGCGTTGCGGCCACGCAACGACGCATGGCCGAGCGCACGGACTCCGTACTTGAGATAGGCCGGCAGTGTCGAACAGGCGGCGTCGCCCACCAGGATCTGGCCCGCACTGGCGAGTGCCACGATGCGCGCCGCCACGTTCACGGTATCGCCGAAGGCGTCGCCGTCCTTGCGCAGGACCGGTCCGGTATGAAAGCCGATGCGCAATCCCATGGCAATGCCGTTCACCGTCGGCAGTCCGCGCACGGCCGATTGCATCGCGCAGGCGGCGAGCAGAGCAGCGCCGCTGTCAGGAAAGATGCACATGATCTCGTCGCCGATCTCCTTGACCACCTCGCCCTGGTAGGCCTGGGCGGCGTCCGATGCGGCGGTGAGGCAGGCACCGACGCGGCGGAGCGCCTCGGTGTCGCCGAGCTGTTCGTACAGGCGGGTGCTGCCGGCCACGTCCGCAAAGAGGACGGTGAGGTCCTGGGCGGAGGTGGCCGCGGTAGCTTCGACGGTCTGTGCGGCGTTAGACATTCTGGGTGCGAATGGCGAGGACGACCTGGTTCCTCAGGGTCTTAAGCAAGGACAGTTCCTCGGCGCCGAAAGCCAGGGCGCCGGCCGTGTCGGCATCGCCGTACAGCAGTGCCACCGCCTTCTTGTTCAGCACGATGGGGAACAGCATCACGGACTTGGCGGGAACGGCCTTGCGGTACCAGTCGGGGACATGAGCCCTTATCTTGGGCGCGTCGATGTCATCGATCGAGATGTCGACACCCTGGGTCAGGGCGGCCTGGAAGATATCCCGACCGCCACTCAAGGGCACGGAAAACCCTTTCTTGACATGCTGTTCCGCGTCGACGCCCAGAGCCACACGGGCCTTCATGTAATTGCTGGCCGGGTCGCTGGTGAGGAGCATCACGCGGCTGAACCCGCCCGCGCGGTGCACCGTCTCGACGACGATCTTGAGCAGGTCGTTCAATACGAATTTGCCGACCAGGGCACCGGTGATGTCCTGGATGCCGGCCGAAAGTGTGGCCTTCCGCCTCGCCGGCAGCGATTGGGCGTCGCTCTCGCCGCCGCGGGCGGCCTGCTCTGCGAGCACCGCGCCGGTCAGGGTGTCGGAGAGTGTCTCGATCTCCTCGTCCTCGCTGAACTGGTGCGACCACGACACGGCCCGCTCGAAGAACGGGCTCGCGGTGGTCTTGAGGTCGAGGGTCTGGGCATCCCGGGCAATGTCCGCCACTGATTTCCCTACTGCGGCAATGATCTGACCCTGATCGACACCCAGCGCGGGGTCGAACCGGCCCTGAACCGCCAGGAGCCTGCCTTCCCGGTCGTCGTCGGGGGAGTGACGGATTGCATCCGTCATGGCGTACGCGAGGGCCGACAGCATGCGCAGACGCTCGGCATCACCGTTGGCGACGCGATCGGGATCCTCGGTCACCTCCTTCATGCTGGCGATCACGTTCGGCGGAAAGTTCCACGATCGCGCCACGGCAACCCCCAGTTCGTCCAGGGACGTACCGAAGACGCGGATGGCGGCCTCGCGTTCCGCAATGCCATTGCGGGCCATCTTCTGCATTTCCAGGAATTCGTCGTGGAAGTAGAAGGCGGCGAGCAATCTGCCCAGGTTATGGAACATCGCGGCGATGAACGCTTCTTCTCCGTCACGCACACCGGCGGGTCCGGCGAGGCTTCGCCCGAGCACCGCCGAGAAGTACGTGGCGATCAGTTCGTCCCGCAGATTGGCCGCCTGCGACTTGTTCTGCAGGGTGTCGAACAGGACCAGTCCGATGGCGATGGCGCGCACCTGATCGAAGCCCATCACCATGATGGCGCGGGAGACCGTCGAGACACCCCGGCCCAGCTGCCCGAAACGCGCCGTGTTGACCAGCTTGAGCAGCTTGTTGGTGAGCGCGAAGTCCTTGAGGATCGTCGCCGACAGCGCGGCGACTCCTTCCTTGGTGGAGTTCGCGGCCCGGCTGACGGCGCTGATGGTGCCCGACAGGGCGGGAAAGTCGCTCTTGACCTGGATGCGTCGCAACAGGAAGTCGAGGGTGCCACCCGCCGCTTCGGTGGGCACGGCCGCGATGGCGGGTCTGAGGTAGCTCTCGAGCGCCTCGCGAAAGGCTTGCGCCGACTCGAACCGCTCGTCGGGATTCTTGGCCAGCGCCCGCATCACCAGCGCATCCAGCCGTTCGTCCACCTGCTCCGCCCGCGTGGACGGCCGGTCGAAGGGCGTCGTGGAGACCTTGTGCAGAAGCTCCCAGACGGTCTTGCCGCTTACGGCGGGCGAACCGGTGAGCATTTCGTACAGCATCATGCCCATGGAGAAGACATCGGATCGCGGCGAGAACTCGCGCTTCGTGATGTACTCGGGGGCAGTGTAGGCCGGGGTGCCGTGAAACCCGTCCTCTTCGGCGCTTCGCGTCGAGATCAGCGCCGCGATCCCGAAGTCCATGATCCGGGGAATGCCATCCTCGGTCATCATGATGTTTCCGGGCTTCAGATCCCGATGGACCACGCCCTTCTGATGGGCGAATTCGATGCCCTTGAGAATCTGCACGGCGATCTCGCTGGCCCGCGCGGGTTGCAGCTGCCCGGATTTCTCGATCAACGTGGCGAGCGTGCTGCCCGCCACGAACTCGAACACCAGGTAGGGCTGCTCGCCGTCCCGTCCCGCGTCGAAAAGGGTGACGATGTTGGGATGCACGAGGCGGCTCATCATGATCGCCTCATCGAGGAGCGTCCTGACCGCGGCCGGATTGTTGCGCCCATCGACCTCGATGGTCTTGATCGCGACCTCGCGTTTCAGTTCTGGATCGTGGGCGAGCCAGACCGATCCCTGTGCGCCGCGCCCGAGCTGGCGCACCACTTCGAAGCGGCCGATGCTGCGTACCGTCTGGGGGAGAGAAGCCATGGGAGCGATAACGGCCGGATGCCCCCTTTCTTTATGCTGGGAACGCTCGGGAAAGTCGCCTTCCGTGATTCCTACGTATCTGAATAGAAGACATAAAATACAAATGGGACGGCCAAGTCCCTTGTGCCATAATCGCCGTTTCCCACATTCTCACAGGTCGCCGCCACCCCATGGATGACAACAAAGCCAAGGCGCTCGCCGCCGCCTTGTCTCAGATCGAGAAGCAGTTCGGCAAAGGCTCCATCATGCGTCTGGGCGAGAACGACATCTCGCAGGACATCCAGGTTGTCTCCACGGGCTCACTCGGGCTGGATCTTGCCCTCGGCATCGGCGGCCTGCCCCGCGGCCGGATCGTCGAGATCTACGGACCGGAATCGTCGGGCAAGACGACGCTCACCCTGCAGGTCATCGCCGAGGCACAGAAGCTGGGCGGCACCGCCGCCTTCATCGATGCGGAGCACGCGCTCGATCCCCAGTACGCTCGCAAGCTGGGCGTCAACGTGGAAGATCTGCTGATCTCCCAGCCGGACAACGGCGAACAGGCCCTGGAGATCGCGGACATGCTGGTGCGCTCCGGCTCGATCGACGTGGTGGTCATCGATTCGGTCGCCGCTCTGACACCCAAGGCCGAGATCGAAGGAGAGATGGGCGACCAGCTCCCCGGATTGCAGGCCCGTCTGATGAGCCAGGCACTGCGCAAGCTCACGGCCAACATCAAGCGTTCCAACACCCTGGTCATCTTCATCAACCAGATCCGCATGAAGATCGGCGTCATGTTCGGCAATCCGGAAACGACGACCGGAGGGAACGCGCTCAAATTCTATGCGTCGGTACGGATCGATATCCGCCGGACCGGGTCCATCAAGAAGGGCGAGGAAGTGATCGGCAGCGAAACCCGCTGCAAGGTGGTGAAGAACAAGGTTGCGCCGCCGTTCCGCGTGGCTGATTTCGACATCCTCTATGGAGAGGGCATCTCCAGGCAGGGCGAGGTCATCGAACTGGGGGTGCTCCACCGCATCGTGGAGAAGTCCGGTGCCTGGTACGCGTACAAGGGCGACAAGATCGGGCAGGGGAAGGACAACGCCCGCGAGTACCTGAAAGAGCATCCCGACACCGCCCGGGAGATCGAACAACGCATCCGGGAGGCCGTGGGAGTGGCCGAACCCGTGGCCGCGGAAGAAGATTGACCCTCGGTCTGCGAAGCCGTGCCCTGTCCATGCTGGCCCGCCGCGAGTACGCCCGGGCAGAACTGAAGAAGAAGCTGGAGACGCACGCCGGCCAGGACGACGACGTGGACGGGCTCCTGGACGAGCTGGAACGTTCCGGTTATCTGTCCGATGCCCGCTTCGGCGAACAGCTGGCCCGCCGCCACGGGGGCCGGCACGGCGCGCTCAAGCTCGAGCAGGCGTTGCGAAGCCGGGGCGTGACCGAGTCTGTCGTCGAGTCGGTGGTGGCGGCAGCACGCGAGGATGAACCGGCGCGTGCTCTGGCGGTACTCAGAAGGAAGTATGCTGCGCCGCCCGAAGGCATGGACGAATGGGCAAGACAGGCGCGGTACCTTCGCAACCGCGGCTTTGGCCTGGACGTGATCCGCCAGGTGCTGCGGACGCCCTTCGAACTGTAACGAGTCATTTCCGGAAGCAGGATCGTCATTCATGAAAAGCAGCGAAATCCGTCACCGTTTCCTCGAGTACTTCCGCCGCAACGGTCACGCGGTCGTGTCCTCGTCACCGCTCGTGCCCGGCAACGATCCCACGCTGCTGTTCACGAACGCAGGCATGGTGCAGTTCAAGGACGTGTTCCTCGGTCAGGATCGCAGGCCCTACACGCGCGCCACCACGTCGCAGCGATGCGTGCGGGCGGGCGGCAAGCACAATGACCTCGAAAACGTCGGATACACGGCACGCCACCACACCTTCTTCGAGATGCTGGGCAACTTCAGCTTCGGCGACTACTTCAAGCGCGAGGCGATCGAGTTCGCGTGGGGTTTTCTCACCAAGGAACTGCAACTGCCGGAGAACCGGCTGTGGGTGACGGTGCATTCGGACGACGACGGTGCGGCCCGCATCTGGCTGGACGATATCCACGTTCCGGCCGACCGGCTGGTTCGCATCCCGACGAACGACAACTTCTGGCAGATGGGCGATACCGGCCCCTGTGGATACTGCACCGAGATCTTCTTCGACCACGGACCGGGTGTGGCCGGCGGGCCTCCGGGTTCCCCCGATGCGGACGGCGACCGCTACATCGAGATATGGAACCTGGTGTTCATGCAATTCAACCGGGACGAGAAGGGCGAGCTGCATCCCCTGCCGCGTCCTTCCGTCGATACGGGCATGGGCCTGGAGCGCATCTCCGCGGTCATGCAAGGCGTGCACTCGAACTACGACATCGATCTCTTCCAGGACCTCATCGCTGCCGCGGCCCGCGCGACGCACAGCGACGATCTCGAGAGCAATTCCCTCAAGGTGATCGCCGATCACATCCGTGCCTGCAGCTTCCTGATCACCGACGGCGTCATTCCCGGCAGCGAAGGCCGTGGCTACGTGCTGCGGCGGATCATCCGCCGGGCGATCCGCCACGGCTACAAGCTGGGCCAGAAACAGCCTTTCTTCCATACGCTGGTGAGCGAGCTGTCGCGTGTCATGGGGGAGGCGTATCCCGAACTGCCGGCTTCCCGCGCCAAGGTCGAGCAGGTGCTGAAGCAGGAGGAGGAGCGGTTTGCCGAAACCCTGGAGCACGGCATGGAGGTGCTCGAGACGGCGCTCACCAAGGAAGACCGCATGCTGGACGGCGACACGGTCTTCAAGCTCTACGACACCTACGGATTCCCCCTGGATCTCACGGCCGATATCGCGCGGGAGCGTGGATTCACGGTGGACATCGCCGGATTCCAGACCGCGATGGAGCAGCAGCGGGAACGCGCACGCGCTGCGTCGAAGTTCTCCATGCAGTCGGGTGTGGAGTACCGCGGCGATGCGACGGAATTCCATGGCTACGACACGTTGCGCATCGAGGATGCGCGGGTGCTGGCGATCTACCGCGAGGGGACATCCGTACCCGCGGTGGAGAACGGAGACGAAGCCGTGATCGTGCTGGACCGCACGCCTTTCTACGCGGAGTCCGGCGGACAGGTCGGCGATTCGGGCGAGCTCGTCTCGGGAAATGGCACGTTCGCCGTTGCCGATACGCTGAAGATCCAGGCCGACGTGTTCGGGCACAAGGGGAGGGTCGAGACCGGCCGCATCACCTTGGGTGACACGCTGGTCGCGCAGGTCGACGCGGAGGACCGCCAGCGAACGGCCTACAACCATTCCGCTACCCATCTGATGCATTCGGCTCTGCGTTCCGTTCTCGGCATGCACGTCCAGCAGAAGGGTTCCTTGGTCACGTCCGAGCGTACCCGCTTCGATTTCAGCCACGGCCAGCCGCTGACGTCCGAGGAGATTGCTCAGGTCGAGGCGCTCGTCAACCGCGAAATCCGCCGCAACGTCTCCGTCGAGGCGCGGCGAATGAAATACGACGAAGCCATCAAGGCTGGTGCGATGGCGCTATTCGGCGAGAAGTACGGAGACGAGGTCCGCGTGATCGGCATGGGCGAGTTCTCCACCGAGCTTTGCGGCGGAACGCATGTCAAGCGCAGTGGTGACATCGGGTTCTTCAAGGTCGTTGCCGAGTCCGGCGTGGCCGCCGGCGTCCGACGCATCGAGGCCGTGACGGCAGACGGAGCGCTGGCCTTCGCTCAGGCGCAGGAACGACAGCTCAATGACATCGCCGGGTTGCTCAAGGCGGGGCCCTCCGAACTGGGCAGCCGGCTCGCCCAGGTGGTCGACAACGTGAAGGCCATGGAGAAGGAACTGGCGAGGCTCAAGAGCAGACTCGCCGCGTCCCAGGGCGAGGATCTGGCCTCCGCTGCGGTCGACGTGAAGGGTGTCAAGGTGCTCGCGGCTTCCATGGAGGGCGCGGACGGCAAGGCGCTGCGAGAGACGGTGGACAAGCTCAAGGACAAGCTCGGATCCGCGGTGATCGTGCTGGGCAGCGCCGAATCTGCAGACAAGGTCACGCTCATCGCCGGGGTCACGGCCGATCTCACCGGCAAGGTGAAGGCAGGCGAACTGGTGGGGCACGTCGCCGCGCAGATCGGAGGAAAGGGCGGCGGGCGGCCCGACATGGCACAGGGCGGAGGCACGGACGCAGGCAAGCTGGCAGGGGCCCTGGCGTCCGTCGCCGAGTGGGTCAAGAGCAGGACATGACAACCGCGGATGCGTCTGTTCTCCGTCGATGTGTGAGGCGCAATTCGCACGATTGTGTCGTTGAACAACAGAGGAGATGGTCGATATGAAACGATCGATTGCAGTCGTGGCGGCATTGTTGCTGCCGTCGCTGGCCTGGGCGCAGGCGAAAGAACTGTCCACGACCCAGACGATCCGGATCAAGGGTTCGCCCGAGGAAGTGTGGACCTACGTCGGCGACTTCGGCGGTCTCGCACGCTGGTTTCCGCCAGCGGCATCGACCCGGCTGGTACTGAAGTCGCGCAGCGAAGAAGGCGCGATCCGCGAACTGATCCGCCGCAACGGGACCAAGGTATTCGAGAAACTGACTGAATACGATCCCTACAACATGCGCCTCACCTACACGTACGTGGACGGGGCCGTCATGGCCAGCGACTACTTCGCGACGGTCCAGGTGAAGGATGCCGGCAACGGCGAGACCGAGGTCGTGTGGAGCGGCCGATTCACCCGTCTCAACTACTGGCAGGATCCGGCCGCGGAAGGTCAGGACGATGCCACGGTCACCAAGTTCTTCACCAACGCCTACAAGGCAGGATTGGACGCACTCAAGAAGGCCGTGGAAGAGAACTGACGGCGGTCGAAGGGGGGGGCTTCGGATCCCAGGTCCGCGGCACCCCGCTGGACGCGTCGAGAACTCGCCGCTGCTCCAGGGTCAGTCACCCGAGTCCCCAATGTTGTTCGCCCATTCGATGGCGCCCACGTAGGCGTCGTTGACCTTGCTGGGATCGAGCGACGGCAGCGTGGCGAGCAGGGCCTCGATGGCGGGAATATCCGTCTGCTCCACCTTCTCGGTCAGTGTGAGCAGCGCGCCGAGTTCACCCGAGCGGTCGAGGACCGCGTCGCGCACGGCTTCCGGCACCGGCAGATTCTTCACGACGTCGGCCATGGGAAGCCCAAGCAGGGCGCCCAGGAGCGACATGATGCCGGTCAGAAATGCTTCGTCGCCTGAGCGCCGCTTTCCGGTACTGGCCGCGGCGAACAGCAATTCCATGAGCTTGCCGCGAGTGGCGGCAAGGACCAGCAACGGGCTGGGAAAGCGGGCATCGCTCTTGGCCGACACCGTGAACATCAGAAGCTGGAGCCAGCGCTGCAGCTGGCTGCGGCCCAGCAGCGCAATGGCCTCGTTCAGGGACGTGATCGTGCGCTGGGCGCCCACGGCAGCCGAGTTGACCAGACGGAGCAGATTGAGGGAAAGGTCCGGATTGCGCTTGAACACCTGTTCGATCTCGCCGCTTTCGGCATCGGACAGGACGAGGCCCATCAGCCGCATGATCGCCGTCTCGGCATGGGACAGGCGGCGTCCCGTGATGATCGACGGCTTGGCGAAGTAGTAGCCCTGGAACAGCTCGTAGCCGAGCGCCATGTAACGCTCGACCTGCGCCTTCGTGTCCACCTTTTCGGCGAGCAATCGGACAGGCCAACGTTTGAGTCGGCCCGTCACTGCCGCCAGTTCCTCCGTGGTCAGCACGCTCACGTCCACCTTCACCACGTCGACCAGATCGAGGACCTTCACGTACTGGGCCTCGTCGCCGACATAGTCGTCCAGCGCGAGCCGGAATCCTGCCGCCCGGAGTTCCTTGAGCCGGGTGATGAGCCGCTCCGTGATCTCGACTGTCTCGAGAAGTTCGAGGACCACTCTGTCCTTGGGAAGCAACTCGATCACATCGGACATGAGCAGGGCGGCCGAGAGATTGATGTATCCCGTGTAATGACCCAGTACGGCGTCGACGCCCAGTTCGCTGAACGCGTGGTTGATCACCGTCGCCGTCGCGACCAGGTCATCGTCGATCTGCGCTCCGTTCATGCGACTGGATCGGAACAGGAGCTCGAATGCGACGAGGTTCTCCTTGACGTCAAGGATGGGCTGTCGTCCGAGATAGAGCTCGGTGGCGGCGCCGTTGGCCACGATGTGTGCGGGATCGGCGGTCAGTAAGGAAGCTGCGCCGATGGCGCCACGGCGAGAATCTCCCGTCGGAACGCCTCCTGAATCCGGTTCAGTGCGGCTGCGTTATCGCCTTCGAAGCGTAGAACGATGACGGGCGTGGTGTTGGAAGGCCGCGCGAGGCCGAAGCCGTCCGGATACTCGACGCGGACGCCATCGATCGTGACGATGGACTGCGATCCCTCGAACCTGCCCTGGTTCTTCAACCGGTCGATCACCGCGTAGTTCTCGCCTTCTTCCAGCTTGATCTGCAGTTCCGGCGTATTCACGGAGTCGGGCAGCGATTCCAGCGGTACGCTGACATCCTTCTCGCGGGAGAGAATTTCCAGCAGCCGCGCGCCGGCGTAGAGGCCATCGTCGAATCCGTACCAGCGCTCCCTTGAAGAAGACGTGCCCGCTCATCTCGCCTGCCAGCGGCGCACCTGTCTCTCGCAGTTTTGCCTTCACCAGGGAGTGGCCCGTCTTCCACATGAGCGGGTTGCCGCCTCGCGCGCGGATCCAGGGAAAGAGCTGCCGCGTGCACTTCACGTCGAAGATGATGTCCGCACCCGGATTGCGCGTGAGGACATCGGCCGCGAACAGCATGAGCTGGCGGTCCGGATAGATGATGCGGCCGCTCTTCGTCACGACGCCCAGCCGGTCTCCGTCGCCGTCGAAGGCGAAGCCGAGTTCCCCAGCGGAACGCAGGGCGGCGATGAGATCCTCGAGGTTCTCGGGCTGGGACGGATCCGGATGGTGATTGGGGAAATTGCCGTCCACCTCGCAGAACATCTCCGTGACACGGCATCCGAGGGCGCGATAGAGCGCAGGAGCGAAGGCGCCTGCCACACCGTTGCCGCAATCCACGAGCAGATCGATCGGGCGGGCGAGTTTCACGTCTCCGACGACCCGGTCAATGTAAGCCTGACCGACGTCGGCCGTCTCGTAGCTTCCTTGTCCGCTTGCGAACTCGTTGCTCTCGATGCGACGGCGCAGCGCCTGGATGTCCTCTCCGGCAATGGCGCGATCGGCCATGACCATCTTGAGGCCGTTGTATTCGGGGGGATTGTGGGAGCCCGTCACCATGATTCCGGAGCGGGTGCCCAGGTGGTGGGCGGCGAAGTACAGAATGGGCGTGGTCACACGCCCGACGTCCACGACGTCGCAGCCCGCGCTGCGCAGGCCGTGGGCGAGCGCTTCCGCAAGCCTGGGGCCGGACATGCGGCCGTCGCGTCCGATGGCCACCCGGGGCGTTCCCTCCAGGAGCGCCTGGGAGCCGAACGCGCGTCCGATGAGTTCGGCGGCTTCCGTGGTGAGCGTGCGGTCGACGATGCCGCGGATGTCGTAGGCTTTGAAAATTTCGGGTGCTATGCGTGGCATGGGGGCTCGAAGGTCTCAGGACAGGGGAATTATCCCATCGCCCGGTTACTTCGGCTTGCGGGACCTGTTTCTGTAGGGCAGCGGCGCAAATTCATGAAGGCGGGCGTGCCAACCGCAGGATGGTCATGCAGTGTGGGCGATGCCCTGAGGCAGGTCGGCCGCACGCGGAACGATTCTTCACCCGGTCCAATCGCGCATGCGGCGCGGAAGCTGGTGGAGCCTGAATCCGTGCGTGCCAATGGTTGGCGCGGATGCCTCCGTGCGAGAGGGATCCTCACGGCAAGGACAGGTGCGCGGCGAAGAAGTCCAGCAGTCGATCGGTCAGCCACGTCAGATTGCCGGGGAATGGCCCGCTGACGAATCCCACGTGCCCCCCCTTGTGGCTGGTCCAGGGTGATCCGGTCCGATACGTCCCCGGAACCCGGAAGATGGCGGGCGGGAAGGAAGGGATCGTTACGTGCATTGAGCACCAGAGTCGGCACGGCGATCCGCGGCAGGTCCGGCTTGCTGCTGGCGCGCTTCCAGTAGTCGTTCACATCGGCAAAGCCATGCGCGGGTGCCGTGTATGCATCGTCGAACGTCTCGAAATCGGTGGCGGCCACGATGCGCTTCAGATCGAACCCATGGGCCTGCCGTCCGAGTTTGTCTCGTGTCTTGGGGATCAGCGTGCGAAGGAATTCGCGCGTGTACATCCGGTTGAGGCCGCGCCCCAGCGCCGGTCCCGCCGCCTGCAGGTCGAGGGGAGCGCTCACCGCGGCCGCCGCCCCGACCACATTGGAAGCACCTGCGCCCTCACGGCCGAGCCACTTGAGGAGTGCATTGCCGCCCAGGGACACTCCCGCGGCGAAGAGTGGGTCTTCGCACGCGCTCCGAAGGCGCCGCAGGATCCAGTCGATCTCGTCGGCATCGCCCGAGTGATAGGCACGGGCGAGCCGATTGGGGCGTCCACCGCAACCGCGAAAATGCGGAACCACCCCGCGCCACCCCCGGTCGCGGATGGCCCGCATCATTGCCGCGGCATAGGGGCTGCGGGAGTGGCCCTCGAGACCATGGAACAGCACGACCAGAGGCCTGCCGGCGGGGCCGTCGACCCAGTCGACCTCGAGAAAGTCTCCATCGGGCGTGTCCCACTCTTCCCTGCGATACATCGGCGCTTTCGGGCGCAGAACGAGCGTCGGATAGACCGTCTGGAGATGCCGGTTCGGGAGCCACCATGGCGCCCGATAGGAACTGCGAGCCATCCGGGGCGTAGGGCGATCGCTGCGCGTCAGTGCAGCGTCGGCCTTTCCGCCGCGTCGTCCGCTTCCTCCTCGCTGGTCGCCGCATTGGAGGCGTGGTGCATCCAGATGCGCCAGCCGTCTTTCGTGAGGACGAACACGTTGGTGGAGGCGACGACGGCGCTGAGCCCGCCTTGGCCACTTACCTCGATTTCTTCCAGAACGCTATGAACGGCGATGTTGCGATCGGAGATCGCGTGACGCTCGGTGAGGCGGAAGCTGAGCCGCATCTGGCTCTGGAAGATCTGGCGCCAGGACTCGCGGACCTCGTCGCGGCCCACCAGCCTGCTGCCCCCGGGATGGACGCACGTGATCGTGTCATCGTCGGCCCACAGTTTCATCATGCTTTCGAGATCGGCCGTTTCGAAGGCGGCGTAGAAAGCCTCTTCCGCCTCGTCGGGGTCGGAGAATCGCGGTGCGTCGGTCATCGTGGCAGTTCCATGGCGGCCTCGACCTGTGCCACGACTGTGGCCGGAAGCAGACCGTCAAGACAATCGAAATGGCGGAGCGGGCATTCTCTCTTGAAGCAGGGGCTGCAGGGAACCGGATTGCGCACGATACGGGCGGTGGCCGACAGCGGTGGCGTGTACTCCGGAGAACTCGATCCGAACAGTGCGATCACGGGGCGTCCCACGGCGGCGGCCACATGCATGAGTCCGGAATCGTTGCTGACCACCACCGAGCATGCTGCGAGCAGATCCACGGCGTCTTCCAGGGTGGTTCGTCCGCAGAGATTCACGACGGCTTCCGGACATTGCGCCTCGATCTCGGTGGCGATGGCGGCGTCCCGGGAGGATCCAAGGAGCCAGATCCTCATGCCGCGCTCGATCAGGTGCACTGCCAGCGCAGCGAAATGCCGGGGGGGCCAGCGTTTCGCCGGGCCGAATTCGGCCCCGGGGCACAGTCCGGCGACGGGCCGGGAAACGTCCAGGCGCAGGCGTTCCAGCAACTGGCGCTGCCGGGTTTCGTCCGTCCGCAACTGCGGCATGGGCGGAATGGAGGGAGCGCTGTCTGCAAGCAGAAGGAAGCGGTCCACCAGCCGCGGCACCGAGGTGCGATCGAGAGCGCGGATGTCGTTCAGCACGCCCCATCGCATCTCGCCGCGAAATCCCGTGCGGCGTGCGATGCCGGCAAACCAGGGAACCAGGGCGGACTTGAGCGAGTTGGGCAGGATGACGGCCTGATCGTAGCCGCGCGGGGATATGTCGCGCCCGAGCCGCCAGCGCCTGCCGAGCGCGAGCTCACCGTGGCCGAACGGGCTTGCCATGGCATCCGTCACTCCGGGCATGCGCGCGGCCAGCCCCATGACCCATGGGGGAACGAGCATATCCACCCTGGCCTTGCCACCGCCACTCAGCTGATGAACGAGCGGCTGCGCCATGACCATGTCACCGACCCAGCTCGGGCCCACGACCAGGATGCGCCGACTCACGGGGAAGCCGCCGCCATGGCAGGCCCGAAACCGATCCTGCGAGAGCAGGCGGTCAGTGTCCGGTCGCGACCGGGCCGCCCGTCAGCCGGAAATGCGTGCCGCAATACGGGCAGAGCGCCTCGCCGGAGTTCTGGATGGGCAGGAACACCCGGGGATGCGTGTTCCACAACTGCATGGCAGGCGTGGGGCAGTGGAGGGGGAGGTCCGCTGCGGTGACCTCCACGGTACGGGAACGGTTATCCGTCTTGCCAGTTTCCATCGACGTTCAGACGAAGGTGAGCCATTCGAGATGTTTCGGGTCGCGCGCGTTCACCAGATCGAAGAACGCCGACTGCAGCCGCTTGGTGACGGGTCCGCAGGTGCCGGGGCCGATTCGCCGGTTGTCCAGTTCGCGAATGGGCGTGACTTCGGCCGCCGTCCCCGTGAAGAACGCTTCATCCGCGATGTAGATGTCGTCGCGGGTGAGCCGCTTGGCCTGAACCTCCAGGCCGGCGTCCCGCGCCAGCTGGACCACGGTGTCGCGGGTGATCCCGATCAGCGCCGACGTGAGTTCGGGTTCGTAGATGCGTCCATTCTTGACCACGAACAGATTTTCTCCGGCGCCTTCCGCCACGAAGCCGTCGACATCCAGCAGCAGCGCCTCGTCGTAGCCGTCGTGAGTCGCTTCCAGATTGGCGAGGATCGAGTTCGCATAGGTTGCCGCGAACTTGGCACGTGCCATGGTCACGTTGACGTGATGGCGGGAATAGGAGGAGGTCTTGACCCGGATTCCCTTCTCCAGACCCTCGGCACCCAGATACGCGCCCCAGGGCCAGGCGGCGATGGCCACGTGAACCGTGGCGCCGCGGGGGAGACGCCCATCTTCTCCGAGCCGTAGAACGCGATGGGGCGGATGTAACAGGATTCGAGCTTGTTGGCCCGCACGACTTCCTTCGACGCCTCGATCAGCTCTTCGGGCGTGAAGGGGATCTGCATCATGTAGATGTGCGCCGAGTTGTACATCCGTTCGATGTGCTCGCGCAGCCGGAAGATCGCGGTGCCCTTTGCGGTGTTGTAGGCCCGCATGCCTTCGAACACCGCCAGACCGTAGTGCAGGGAGTGGGTGAGCACGTGCGTGTTGGCTTCCCGCCAGGGCACGAGCTTGCCGTCGTACCAGATGAAGCCGTCGCGGTCTGCCATGGACATGCTGAGTCACTCCCGGATCAAAGAGAAGAATTGTAGCCGATCGTTCCGTCGCGACGAAGGCACAGCCCGCCATTCCGGAGAACGTGACAGTTGCCGCGAAGCCCCCTGTCCCCGACTTGTCGCCCGGACGCCCCTGCACTACCCTTGACGGACGGCTGATCGATGGGCAACTCCAGGGGCGAACCCGCGGCACACGCGATGTCGCCGGCTGCGGGATGGTGGGAGGCCGGCGGCTCGCCATCCGGACCGGTTCGGTCGTCGAGCGCAGGCCCGGACCCGCCGCTGCGTCCATGGGTCGGTCGAATACAAACCTGCCGGTCCACCAGGAGACCCCGCGGCACCGCGGCAAGCCAGTGTCCCAGAAGCCACCGCAGCGCTCCGAGCCACCTCGGCCAACCCCCCCGCAATCGCCGCCTTCGTGGCTGGAGCGGCTGGGCTGGATCACGTTCGATCCCGACGATTCCGCCGACGAACGTCTGCGCAAGAGCATGCTGCTGTTCACCGCTGCGCTCACGAACGTCGCCGCGGCCGTCTGGCTGGCGATCTATTGGGCGTTCGGAGTGAGGCTGCCCGCCACTCTTCCGCTGGGGTACCAGGTCGCGTCGCGGCGCTGCTCATCTATTTCCTCCGATCGCGCAATTTCCGTGTCTACCGGGCGCTCCAGCTGGGACTCTTCCTGATCGTCCCGGCCATCATCCACTGGTCCATGGGCGGGTTCGTCGTTTCGTCGGGCATTCTGCTGCTGTCGATGCTCGCCCCTCTGGGGGCTCTGCTCGCCTACGGCAGGCGCGGCTCTCTGCCCTGGTTCGCTGCGTATGCGGCGGTGCTCACGGTCTCGGTCGGCTGGGACTATTACTTCGCGGACGAATCGGTTCCCAGCATTCCCGGCAAGACCGTGGGGCTGTTCGCCGTACTGAACGGAGCTGTGCTTTCCACCATCGCGTTCTTTCTTCTTCGTCATCTCGTGGGCCAGCGGGAGCAGGCGCAGGACGAGCTGGGACGGCAGCATGCCCTGCTGCAGGCGGAACGGGAAATGTCCGAGACCCTCCTGCGCAGCCTGCTACCGCCGTACATCGCAGCCCGGTTGAAGCGCGAGGCCGGGCTCATCGCGGATGGTCACGCCGATGTGACAGTGATGTTCGCCGACATGGTGGGCTTCACCCGGCTCGCGGGCGATCTGGAACCACGGCAGGTCGTCGGCCTGCTCAATCACGTCTTCACCCGCATGGACCACCTGTGCGCCCAGCATGGTCTCGAGAAGATCAAGACGATCGGCGACGCCTACATGGTCGTGGGCGGGCTCAACTACGAAATGGACGCGTACGTGGAGGCCATGGCCGACATGGCGCTGCAGTTGCAGCAGACCTTTGCTCTGGACCCCATCGTGAGCAAGTACGACATCGCCTTTCACGTGGGCATCGCGACCGGGCCTGCGGTGGCCGGTGTCATCGGGACCACCCGGTTCAGCTACGACGTCTGGGGAGACACGGTGAATCTGGCGTCCCGCCTGACCACGGACGCGACGGGTGGAAGCATCCTCGTGGACGGCAACACCCATGCGCGTCTGGCCGGCCGCTACGAGTTCGGCGATCCCGTGGAGCTTCCCCTCAAGGGAAAGGGCCGGGTCACGGCCCACCGCCTTCTCGGCCGGCGCATCCGGGATCAGGTGCCGAAGACCGAGCGCCAAAGAGACATCACCGCCTCTCTCTCCCGCACGAGATCGCCTGGCGCCACGCGCGCATAACGCTCTCCCCTCAATCGCAGTGCGTGCTGCCGGCGCCGGTACGTCCGGTAGGCGTCGGCCGACGCGGATCCCAGCGGGGAATCGATGAGGCCCAGCGCTTCCGCCAGTTTGAGAAGCGCGATGTTGCCGATATTGCCCGTCAGTTCCGGCCGCGCGGCCGAATGGGCCAGCACCAGATACTGGACCGTGAACTCCACGTCCACGATTCCGCCGGGGTCGTGCTTGACGTCGAACTGGCCGGATGAGTTCGGATGTCCGTCCTGCATCTTCTTCCGCATCGCGAGCACCTCGGCGCGCAGGGTGTCAAGGTCCCGCGGTTGACGCAGGATTTCCGTGCGCAACGCCTCGAAGTGATCCCCCAGGTCGCGGTCGCCCGCCACGAAGCGGGCCCGGGTCAGAGCCTGGTGTTCCCAGGTCCAGGCCTGCTGGCGCTGGTACTCCTCGAAAGCGGTGAGCCGGCTCACCAGCAGGCCACTGGCACCGTCCGGACGCAGCCTCAGGTCCGTCTCGTAGAGCATGCCGGCCCCCGTATGGCTGTTCATCATGCCGTTCATGCGTTGGGCGAGGCGCGCGTAGTTCTCAGATGCCGCTGGTGACTCGTCGTCGTAAAGGAAAATGATGTCCAGGTCGCTTTCGTAGCCGAGTTCCTTGCCGCCCAGCTTGCCGTAACCGATCACCGCGAACCGGGGCAGCGGCCGGTGCCGCATCGGCAACCGGTCCCAGGTGAGCCGGAGCACGTGGCCGAGGAGCAGGCACGCGAGATCGCTCAAGTGGTCCGAGAGACGTTCCACCGTCAACGCTCCGGCGAGATCCAGCGCCAGCAGCCTGAATGTCTGCGTGTGCTTGAAATTGCGCAGGCGGTCCATCTGCGCCTCGAGATTGCCGTCGTCCTGCGCGAGAGCGGCCGTCAACGATCCATCCAGCGCTCGCCAGTCGGGTTCGGACAGCTGGCGTGCGTCGATGAGCTCGTCCAGGAGCATGGGGTGCCGGGCCAGATAGTCGCAGGCCCAGGGGGAGAGCGAGACCAGCCGCGCGACCGCATCCAGCGCCTGTGGATATTCGACCAGCAGGGCGATGTACGACTCCCTCCGCCCGATGCTTTCCACGATGCGGAGCAGCCGGTCGAGCGTCGTGTCGGCGGGAGCGTGTTGTGCCGCGGCGCGGACGAGCCTGGGCAGAACCTGATCGAGCCGGGACTGACCCTGGGCCGACATGCGCTGGAAACGCGCGCTCGCGCGCAGCGCACGGACCTTGTCACGTGCTTCGGCAGGCTGGCCGTAGCCCAATCCGGCAAGCAGGGCAACTGCGCTGGCTTCGTCCATCCCGTTTCGCAGCGCATCGCCGACCGGGTCGGCACGGGTCCCGTCGAAGCCGGCGAAGATGGCGTCGAACTGACGGGAGACGTTCGACCGGTGCACCGAAAGGCAGGCGTGCAGCGCGTCGAAGTCCGCGAAACCCATGGATCGGGCGACGCTCTCCCGATCCTCGGGAGAGCGCGGGAGTTCCTGGGTCTGCTGATCATCAAGATATTGGAGACGGTGCTCCAGGGTGCGAAGGAACCGGTATGCGGCGTCCAGTTCCGCGCGAGCATCCTCGGGCATCAGACCGCGTTCCGCGAGCGCCGCAAGCGCCTGGAGCGTGGGTCGCACGCGCAGGCTGGCCTCGCGTCCGCCTCGAATGAGCTGGAAGACCTGGGCCGTGAACTCGACCTCCCGGATGCCGCCGGGCCCCAGCTTCACGTTGTCCGCGATGTCGCGCCGTCGCACCTCGGCCGATATCTGAGCGTGCAGTTCGCGCATCGACTGGATGGCGCTGAAATCGAGGTGGCGGCGAAAGACGAAGGGACGCGACACGCCTTCCAGTTCGCTGCACCGGTCGCCGGTGAGAGGCCGCGCCTTGACCCACGCGTAGCGTTCCCATGCACGGCCCTGGGTGGCGAAGTACTCCTCGAGCATGTCGAGGCTCACCGCGAGCGGGCCGCTGTCGCCGTAGGGGCGCAGGCGCATGTCCACACGGAAAACGAATCCGTCCTCCGTGTGTTCGCTCAGGGCCGCGATGAGCTTCCTCCCCAGGCGGGTGAAGAACTCGTGGACGGAGACGCCGCGCCCGCCCCGGGTCTCGCCGTCTTCCGGGTAGACGAAGATGAGATCGATGTCCGACGAGACGTTCAACTCACCCCCCCCCAGCTTGCCCATGCCCACGACCATGAGGGCCTGCGGATTGCCCATGCCGTCGACCGGTTCCCCGAACTGCTGCACGAGCCAGCCGTGGAGATGCTGCAAGGCGAACGAAGTCGTGACCTCTGCCAGGGCGGATACCGTCGCTGTCACCTCCTCCAGCGGCGCCGCGCGGCGAGATCCCGCGTCATCACGTGGACCATGACGCGTGCGCGCAGCCGCCGCACCGCGCGCTTGAGCGCAGTCTCGTCGGCGGGCGCGTCAGCGACCAGTTCGCCGACCATGCGTTCGCGCCCGTAGGCCTCCGCCAGGGTCGAGGGTTCGAGGAGCGCCGGGTCGCGTTCGAGAACGCGCTTCGCATAGCGTGAGAACTGCGCGGCGCGGGCCAGCCAGGCTGCGTGGGGGGACATGGCAGGGTAAACTCTTCTCGTGGTCATGAGCTCCAACGGCAGGCGGGCTTCGCGTCGCGACGCGTGTGCCGGATTCAATTCCGGCCGGGCCACCCACCGATCGACGACTATAGCCGACACGGCCCCGGCAGAACCGATCCGGGCCGGACTTCGAACCATTTCCCGGTGAAATTCCTCAGGCTGCCCTACTACTGGCGTCTGGCACGGCGCCTGTGGCGGTGGCTGCAGTGGGTGCTGCTCGCCGGATTCGTCGTGGGCGCAGTCGCCGTCGGGGTCATGCGGATGTTCGTGCTGCCCAACGTGGACCGCTTCCGCGAGCCGATCGCGCAGGCGATCGGACAATCGCTCGGGCAGCGTGTTTCATTGGGGCCCATCACAGGCGGGTGGGCAGGTTTTCGTCCCTGGCTGATGATCCGCGATGTCGCGATCCACGACGACAGTGGCCGGGAGGCGCTGCATCTGGGGCGCGTGCAGGCGATCTTCGGCTGGAGTTCGCTCACCAGTCTGCAGGTGCGGTGCCGCACGCTCTCGATCGAGCGCCTCGGCCTTACCGTGCGCCGGAGCAGCGACGGCGAGATCACCGTGGGTGGGATCCGGGTGCGACCGGATGAGCACGCCGGAGGTTTCAGCGACTGGTTTCTCGTTCAGTCGCATGTGGTGGTCTCGGACGCGGATCTCACATGGATCGACGAACAGCGCACTGGTGTGCCGCTGGAATTGAAGGACGTGCAGATCCAGTTCCGCAATCGCGGGCGCAATCACCGGTTCCAGCTCAATGCGCGTCCGGCGTTCGAGGTCGGTTCGGCGATCGACGTGCGCGGCGAGTTCCGCAGCGGACGAACGTCCGGGTTGCGGCAATGGCGTGGCAGGATCTACCTGCACGCACCCTACATGAATCTCGCGGCCGCCCGTGTCTGGCTCGATCTGCCGCTCCGTTTCGAATCGGGGGCGGGTAACGTGGAAGCCTGGGCCGAGTTTGCGGGAGGCGTCCTGCGCAGTGCGACGTTCGACCTGCGGGTGGCCGGCGCGACCGCCCGTATCGACGATTCGATGCCTGCTCTCGATATCCCGGAACTGCAGGGGCGAATCGGCTGGCTTGCCACGAACGACGGATACGAGGCGTCGGCTCGCCGTCTGGCGTTCGGCATCGGCGATGGCCAGCAGCTTCCGCCCGCCGACGTCATGGTCCGACACCGTTACGCGACGCCCCGCGCGCCCGCGCGGCTGCAGATCGAATCGGACCGGCTCGATCTGGCGCCCGTCAGGTACTTTCTCGACCGGCTGCCCGTTCCGTCCGCATTGCGGGAGTCGCTCGCGTCGCATCGGCCTGCCGGCCGCCTCGTCAACCTCGCGTTCTGGATCGAACTGCCGGAGGGGGCGCCGACCCGCTATTCACTCAATACCGGATTCGAAGCGCTGAGCATGGCGCCGGCCGGGCCCTGGCCCGGCGTCAGCGGGCTTGCGGGCACCGTCACGGCCGACCAGCACGGGGGCAGTCTGCGGCTGGATAGCGGGAACACGGCCTTCGCGGCGCCGCTGATCTTCCCCGATCCGCTGCGCTTCGATCAGGTGCGTGCCCAGGCCGACTGGACACTGGTGGAAGACGGGTTCGACGTGACGATCCGCGGGGCCTCGGCATTCAACTCCGATGCGGCGGGCGGCGCCTCGGGCACTTACCGGCAGCGCGGCGACGGGTCGCGGCGTATCGATCTTCAGGGATCGCTGGTGCGCGCCGACCCGGCGGCCGTGTGGAAATACGTGCCCCGGGTGGCGGGGGAACAGACCCGATCGTGGTTGCGTTCGGCGTTGCGCTCGGGGCACATCCCGCGCGCAACCGTGTTGCTGCAGGGCGATCTGCGGGAGTTTCCTTTCGTTCAGGGCGACGGACGATTCGAGGTGGCCATCGACGTGCGGGACGGGGTGCTCGAGTTCGCACCCGGCTGGCCCCCCATCCAGGATATCGATGGGTCGATCAAGTTCAGTGCCAACCGCATGGACATCGAGGCGCAAGGACACATCCTGGGCGCTCGTGTCACCCGCGCCAGCGTGGTCATTCCCGATCTCGGATCCAGCGATCTCACCGTGCAGGTGAAGGGGGAAGCGGAAGGGCCGACCGCCGAATTCCTTCGCTATCTTGCCGACAGCCCCGTGGGCGAACTGATCGGTGGCGTGGCACGAGGTGTCGGCGCACGCGGGGACGGAGCGCTCAAGCTGGCTCTGTCGATCCCGATCCACCGCCTCGGCGAGACGGCCGTCGCAGGCACGTACACTTTTACCGCCAACCGCATCGAGAATCTGTCCATTCTTCCTCCACTATCCAGGGTCCAGGGCGTGCTGGACTTCACGGAGAAGGGCGCCAGGGTGACGGGGGCCACGGCAGAGGTGCTCGGGAACCCCGTGCGATTCAATGTGCTTTCCCAGGCCGCAGGAGCCGTCCGCGTGGACGCCCGCGGCCGCATCGCCGTGGATCGCCTCGCCGAACAGACGGACAACCCGTTGCTGGGTCTGCTCCGGGGCGAGACGGAGGTGCGCGCCCAGGCCGTTGCGCGAGGAGACCGGCTCGAGATCACGGTCGACTCGGACCTGAAGGGCCTTGCCATCGATCTGCCGGCGCCGCTGGGCAAGTCCATGAACGAGTCCGTGGCGGCGCGACTGCAGACCCAGACCCGCGACGACGAAGTGACAGCCACGCTTTCGCTGGGGAATCGTGGCAGTGCCGTGGGCGAGTTCGGCACGCAAGGAGGGGCGCCCAGGCTCAGGCGGGCGGCGATCACGTTCGGCGGGGCGTCCCGCCTGCCGTCGTCCGCCGTCATCAGTCTCGAAGGGACGTTCCCGCGCATCTCTCTGGAAGACTGGACACGAGCGCTGGAGCGGCTGCGCGCGAATGACGAACTCGATATGGCCGCGGCGCCCACGCTGCCGCTGGCGCTGGATCTGGGGAGCGAAACCCTGGTTGCCTACGGCAGGGAATTCCACGAGGTGCGGCTGCGCGGCAGCCGGCGTGGTGACGCGTGGGAGGCAACGCTGACCGGGCGGGAGATTTCCGGCCAGGTCTCGTGGTTTCCCAAGGGACGAGGCCGCCTGGTGGCGAGACTCGAGCGATTGCACGTTCCCGAGTCATCGGCCGGCGTTCCTTCGCCCCCGGCAAGTGCCATCGAAGGGTCGGATCTGCCCGAGTTCGACGTGACGGCCGCCAGTTTCCGGCTCGGCGGGCCGGACCTTGGAAGCCTCGTCCTGCAAGCCGTTCCCAATGGCAATGCATGGCAGTTGCGCAAGCTCGATCTGCAGAACCCGGATGGCCGGATCTCGGCGGAAGGCGGGTGGAAATCGGAACGGGGGAAACCGCGGACCAAGCTCAACGTGCGGGCGGAGGCGCGCGACCTGGGCAAGATGCTGGATCGCTTCGGGCGGTCGGCGAACATCGCGGGCGGGACGGCCCGGGCGACTGGAACGGTCGAATGGGAGGGCACGCCTCCGCGGGTGGACCTCCCCAGCCTGTCCGGATTTCTCCAGGTCGAGGCGCACCAGGGCCGCTTCACCCAGATGGAGCCAGGCATCGGCAAGCTCTTCTCGATCCTGAGTCTGCAGGCCTTGCCGCGCCGGGTAACGCTCGATTTCAGGGACGTCTTCAGCCAGGGTTTCGCATTCGATGAGATCCTCGCCAACTGGACCATCAACCACGGCGTCCTGCGCACGTCGGATTTCCGCATGAACGGCACGAGCGCCAAGGTCGCGATGATGGGAGAACTGGATCTCGTGCGGGAAACGCAGGACCTCGAGGTCCGCGTCGTTCCCTCTGTGACCGACAGCCTTGCGCTCGGCACCGCCGTGGTCAACCCCGTGGTCGGACTCATGGCGCTCATCGTAGGCAAGGTGCTCAACAATCCGCTCGACCAGGCCATCGCGTTCGAGTACCGGATAACGGGGACCTGGGCCGAACCGAATGTGAGCAAGTCGAAGCGTTCCCCGGTTCCCGGAGACTTCGGCGGCCGGCGATGAATCCGTTCGGTCTTGCGTCGTGCTCTTTCCGGGCCCCTTCCCGTGGGTGTTGGCTTCGGCATCGCGCCCACGAGGCGGCATGAGCCTCCACCCTCACTTCGTGGTGCCGCAAACGGGTGCCGGCGGCGTGGGCCGGATCGACGGGATGTCCCATCGCGCTCTCACCTCCCGCCTTGCGATTGCCCGTTTCCGGGGACCGCGCGATACGCGACCATTGACCAGACCTTTCCTGACACCATGACCGATATCCTTCCAGTTGCTGCCATCCAGACCGTCTCCGGCCCCATCGTGGCGGAAAATCTCGCCGTCGCCGGTGAACTGATCGCGCAGTCCGTCTCCGCCGGGGCGCGGCTCATCGTCCTGCCCGAGTACTTCGCCATCATGGGTCTGCGGGATACCGACAAGGTCGATGCGGCGGAAAGACCTGGACAGGGACCCATCCAGGAGTTCCTGTCCACGCAGGCGCGGGACGCGGGGGTGTGGATCGTCGGCGGGTCGGTTCCTCTCGTGTCTCCGGTGCCCGGAAAGATCTACAACGCCTGCCTTGTCTATTCCCCTTCCGGGGAACGCGTGGCCCGCTACGACAAGATCCATCTCTTCGGGCTGGAACTCTCCGGCGAGTCGTTCTCGGAGGCCCGGACCATCACCCGCGGAGATAGCATCGTCACGGTGCCGACCGAGTGGGGCCGGATCGGCCTCTCGATCTGTTACGACGTGCGTTTTCCCGAACTCTACCGGGCCATGGGCGCAGTCGATCTCATCACGGTCCCTTCGGCGTTCACGGCAACGACCGGACAGGCCCACTGGGAAACACTGCTGCGCGCCCGGGCCATCGAGAACCAGGCGTACGTCGTCGCACCGGCGCAGGGCGGCGTCCATCCGAGCGGGCGCCGGACGCACGGCCATTCCATGATCGTCGATCCGTGGGGCACGGTTCTCGCGTGCCGCGAGACCGGGCCGGGCGTGGTCATCGCCCCGGTGAAACTCTCCGAAGTGGCGCGGGTCCGAACGGCATTGCCTGCACTATCGCATCGACGGCTGGAGGGAAAGACGTGACATCATCCGAGCATCGCGCACCCTCCATCCTTCGTCCCGAACCGCCGCCGACTCCTTGCCGCCCTCGGGCGGCCGACAACACTCCATGACCGACACTTCGATGGTTCCCTCTGCCGTGACCCTCCCCTCCACTTCCTCTGCCAGGCTCGATCTCGCCGGCTCCGCGCTGCTTGCCCCCTACGGTCTCGAGCTTGCGAGTCTCGACCGGATCTTCGGGCAGATCATGACCCACGATGCGGACTACGCGGATCTGTACTTCCAGTACACGCGCAGCGAGGGCTGGAGCCTGGAAGAGGGCCGGGTCAAGTCGGGCAGCTTCAGCATCGATCAGGGCGTGGGCGTGCGCGTGATCTCGGGCGAGAAGACCGCCTTTGCCTACTCGGACGACATCAGTCTGGGAGCGCTCGAAGACGCCGCACGCGCGACCCGGGCAATCGCCCGCCAGGGAGGGACCGGCGTGGCGGCCGTCCCGCGGATCGGTCAAGCCCTGCGGCTCTACGAGCCCGTGGACCCGCTCAAGAGCCTATCCGACGAGCAGAAGGTGTCGCTGCTCGAACGCCTGGA
Organism: Betaproteobacteria bacterium; assembly: GCA_016713305.1. Taxonomy (NCBI): domain Bacteria; kingdom Pseudomonadati; phylum Pseudomonadota; class Betaproteobacteria; species Betaproteobacteria bacterium. Next base: position 78,583 of record JADJPK010000018.1, on the reverse strand, counting down.
GGGACTCGCGCGCGCGGCGGATCCGCGTGTGTCGCAGGTGACCGCCGGTCTCGCCGGGGAGTACGAGGTCGTCCTGATTGCCCGGAGCGACGGGCTGGTTTCCGCGGACGTGCGGCCGCTCGTCCGCGTGTCGCTGCAAGTGATCGTCGAGGAGGACGGCCGGCGGGAGCAGGGCTCGGCAGGGGGCGGCGGCCGTTTCGATTTCGGCTATTTCGATGACCAGGTGCTCCGCGAATACGCGCGGAAGGCGGTGGAACAGGCACTGGTGAACCTCGCTGCCCGACCGGCGCCTGCGGGGACCATGACCGTCGTGCTGGGTGCGGGCTGGCCGGGAATCCTCCTTCACGAGGCGATCGGTCATGGACTGGAAGGCGACTTCAATCGCAAGGGCACGTCGGCCTTCAGCGGCCGCATCGGCGAGCGCGTCGGGGCGCCCGGTGTCACGGTCGTGGACGACGGCACGCTGGAGCGTCGCCGCGGATCGCTCAATGTGGACGACGAAGGCAATTCGACCGGCTGCACCGTGCTGATCGAGGACGGCATTCTGCGCGGCTACCTGCAGGACAGCCTCAATGCACGATTGATGGGCATGGCTCCCACGGGCAATGGCCGGAGGGAGTCCTATGCCCACATCCCGATGCCTCGCATGACCAACACCTGCATGCTGAACGGCGACCGCGACCCGGAGGAGATCATCCGTTCGGTCAGGAACGGCCTGTATGCCGCGAATTTCGGCGGGGGCCAGGTGGATATCGTGAGCGGAAAATTCGTCTTCAGTGCCGCCGAGGCCTTCATGATCGAGGATGGCAAGGTCACCTATCCCGTGAAAGGCGCCACGCTGATCGGCAACGGGCCGGATGTACTGAAGCGCGTCTCGATGATCGGCAACGACATGCGGCTCGATCCCGGCGTGGGAACGTGCGGCAAGGACGGGCAGAGCGTTCCCGTAGGCGTGGGTCAGCCCACGCTGCGCGTGGACGGACTGACGGTCGGCGGGACGGGAGGGTAGAAATGCTTGCCAATGCGGGGAGTTCCTCAAACTCCGCGGTTGGCCCATAATCGTTTGCCTCGATCAGGCGGCGCGCCGCGACCGCATTCGGGCAGTGAAATCAGAGGAAAGCGTGGATACCGTGGACGCGGACATCGCGGAGCAGGCGCCAAAGAACGAGACCTTGAAGGCGCTGGAATACCTGGGCGAAGGCAGTTCGGCGACCCAGCGGATCTTCGCCATGATCGGGCACTCGCGGTTCTTCTCCGATTTCACCCGCAGCGATATCGAACTGCTGGCACGTTCGATGAGCATCTACCGGGCCGACGCGGGCCAGACGATCATCCGGGAAGGCGACGTCGACGACTACATGCTGCTCATCATCGAGGGCCGCGTGGACATCGTGAAGCGCGACCGCCACGGCATGAAGCAGTCCATGACCTCCGTGGGTCCGGGCGCCACGCTCGGAGAGATGTCGATGATCGACGGCGAACCTCGGTTCGCAACCTGCAACGCGGCGGAGCCCACGACCTTCGCCGTTCTGTCCCGCGACGGCATGGTCAGGATCATTCTCGAGGAACCCAGCCTGGGTGCCAAGATCCTCATCAAGCTCGTCACGCTCCTGTCGGCGCGGCTGCGCCAGACCAGTCACAACCTCCTGCATTACATGGAGAAGTGAGCGAGCCAAGACAAGCCACGCGGGAGCCGGTCCCGTGGCGCGGCGGTCAGCTGCTTCAGATCCTCACGCACCTTCCGGAATAGAGCACAGGTCCGGATGGCTTGCCCGTGGGCGATCCGCCTCTCGGTTCCACGCTCATCGCCATGCCGGCGGCTCCGTTCACCAACGACCGCATTTCGGCCGGAACTTCGACCCACTGGGTTTCGTGAGTCGTAATGAGCCCGAGCGACCTCGGCGATCCTTCCCCCTTGGGAAGCGCCCACAACTCCCATGCGGTGTCGGGCTCCATGGTCTGATGACCGATCACCCTGACCCGCAGGCGTGGCCGGCCTACCGGATCCATGGTCCAGGCGACGGTCATCTGCGGCCTGGCCGTGTCGTCCGCCATCACCACCACCATGGCGTCCTCCGGCATGGGCGCGTGCTGCAAGGGCGTGATCATCACGTAGGCGAACAACGCGGTTGCCAGTGCCGCCGTGCCGACGGACGACCAGCGCCAGAAGGCGAGACTGGACCACCAAGGCTGCGACCGGACAGACGCCTGCTGCGGATTGATGCGCGACTCGATATTCCTCCAGACAGCAGGTGCCGGAGCCACTTCGGGAAGCGCGCCTCCGAGCGGTTCGAGGTGTTGCTGCCACTGCGCGACCTCGCGCCGCAGGGCCGGGTCGCTGCGCAGCCACAGTTCGAAGCGGGCGCGCGCGCGGCCGTTCAACGTTCCCAGGACGTACTCGGCCGCGATCAGCGTGCGGGCTTTCGGATCCTTGAGTTTCATGATCGTTGCCCCTCGATGCCCCGCGTGTCCAGGCAACCCCGCAGACGCTCCAGTCCGCGCCGGATCCACGTCTTGATGGTTCCCAGAGGTTGTTCCAGGTGCGTCGCCAGTTCGCTGTGGGACAGACCGTGCATGTAGGCGAGGGCGATCGACTGCCTTTGCTGGCCGGACAGCTGATCGAGGCAGTGGGCGAGCGCTGACGCCTGCGACGCGTCCTGCAGCCGTTCCATGGGCCCCGGTCCGGAATCCGCCCAGGATTCCGCGATGCCTTCCAGATCCTCCTCCGGCTGTTCGTGACGCGGCCGCCGGGCCCAGTCGAGCGCCCGGTTACGGACGATCGTCGTCATCCACGTCATCGGGGCGCTGCGCACGCGGTCGAAGTCGGGCGCGTGGTGCCAGATGCTCACGAAGCTCTCCTGAAGAATCTCCTCGGCCCAGTCGCGCCGCCTGACGATGCGCAGCGCGACTCCCAGCAGCCTGCCGGAAGTCCGCCGATAAAGCTCGGCGAAGGCCCTTTGGTCGCGCAGGCTGCAACGCGCCATCAGTTCGTCAATTCCATCCATGGACAGTCCTCACCCAGCAGATACGAGCCGGCGCTTCATTCGGATGCGGTGCGGCTTCTTTCCTTGTTCCACAGCACGTCGGTCACCCCGGCGTCCCGGTTGATGACCCGGCACAGGACGAACAGGAGATCGGAAAGCCGGTTGAGATAGCGTCTCGGCAGGTCGGACCCTGCCTCGGACTGTGACAGGCTCACCACTCGCCGTTCCGCTCGCCGGCAGATGGTGCGTGCCACGTGGCACAGCGCTGCGGCACGCGTTCCTCCCGGGAGGATGAAATCCTTGAGGGGAGGCATGTCGGCGTTGTGGCGGTCCAGTGCCAGCTCGAGTGCGGAGATGTGCGCTTCCTTGACGGCGACGTACCCCGGGATGCTGAGTTCGCCGCCCAGATCGAACAGGTCGTGCTGTATGCCGTTCAGAAGCACCGTCAGATCCGTGCTCAAAGGCTCGGTGGCCAGCACGCCGATGGCGCTGTTCAGTTCGTCCACGGCGCCGATGGCCTCGATACGAAGACTGTCCTTGGCCGTCCGGGAACCATCGCCGAGTCCGGTCGTGCCGTCGTCGCCCGTGCGTGTATAGATCTTCGATAGACGGTTTCCCACGTGGAAGGCCTCATGCGTTTCGGAACCGTCACTATATCGGCCTTCCGCGGGCGCGGGTAATCGCAGGCCCGTCTACCGGGAAGAATCTAGCTCCTTCGTCTCAAGCTGCAGATAGCGCAGCTGAGCGTTGCGGCGATGGATCGAATCGTAGCCCGTCCAGCCTCGAAAGGCAGGCGCATCGGCTCCCTCGATGGTTTCCATGAGGCTCGCCGAGGCGGCGTACATCTGTTGCACGGCAGCATCGAGCGCCCGCAGATAGTCGAGCGTGTCCGCGACTCTTTCAGGCGGCATGGGCGGGCCGTAGCCCGGAATCACACGGTTCAGAGGCCGCTGCCCCAACGACTGCAGCGTCTCGAGCCAGGTGTCCAGCTGGCCGTCCCGCAGTTCCGGAATGCGGCCGTTCGTGACCACGCCGCCAGCGAAGAGCACGCCCGAGCGGCGGTCAAGCACCATGAGATCGCCCGGAGTGCTCGCCCAACCCGGATGAATCAATTCGATGATCCGGTCCCCGCTGCGCAAGTCCGTGCTGCCGTCCACCAGATCGTCGGGCACGATGAGGCGTGTACCGGCCATCGCCGGTTCCCCCAGCGCCGTTCGCAGATTCTGGAGGCAGTGCTCGCATCGGCTCCGCATCAGCGTTGCGCTCCCTGCGTGGCAAAGCGGCCTCGCTCCGGCGTCCACGTAGGCGCTCGTTCCGTAGATGAATTCCTGAACGGCGTGGGTGAGGATGAGTCTACCCAGCGGCTTGTCGGTGACCCGGCGCACCGCAGCGAGGAGTTCCAGGCCATGGGCGTGGGACACCCCGGAGTCGATGAGCGTCACCTCCGTATCGCTCACGATGAAGCCGCTATTGCCGATGCGCCCCAGATTCTCCGGCGAGATCTCTCCGGCCGCGCCGACGAAGACGTACACCCCCTCCGCCACGCGGACCGCATCCGTCGCGGCGGCCTCGCCGAAGGACGCGAATAGCAAAAGACAGGCGGCGAACCCGTTTGCGAGCCACGTTGCCAAGCTTGGACCGACCCGGGCATGATCCAGCGTAGCGGGGAGACCGGCCGGAAGGTCCTGCCGGAGGTCCCGCTGACGAAGTGGAGACGGACGATGATCGACGGAGTCTGGCGCGCCGCGGTAAGCCGCGTTCTTGCAGGTGCGGTGGCGGCACTGATGGCTTGCAGTGCCCAAGGCGCGCAGAGCCCCCTGGGCGACTTCTCCGTGGACGAGATCGCGCCCGGAAACTTCGTCCATTTCGGCAGCCTGGAGGATCGTTCCCCTGCCAATCTGGGCGACCAGGCCAACGGGGGTTTCATCGTGGGCGAGCGCTGCGTCGCAGTCATCGACACGGGCGGGTCCCGGGCCGTGGGAGAGGCGCTGGCGGGCGCCGTGCGCCGCATCACGGACAAACCGGTGTGCTACGTCGTGATCACGCATTTTCATCCGGATCATTTCTTCGGGGCGGCCGCGTTCCGCGGTGCCGACGTGCAGTTCGTTTCCCACGAGGCGTATTCACGGGCCATGGGTATCCTCGCAAGGCCGTACAGCAACGCGCTCAAGCGTGACCTGGGCGAAGCCGCGGCCGGCAGCGACATCGTGTCTCCCACCGTGGCCGTGAAGACGGGACAGGACCTGAGGCTCGATCTGGGCGGGCGGACCCTGTCCCTACGGGCGTGGCCGGTGGCCCACACGAACAACGACCTGACGGTGGTGGAAGAATCGACGAACACGCTCTGGCTGGGCGATTTGCTGTTTGTCGATCATACCCCCGTCGTGGATGGCTCCATCTCCGGATTTCTCGCGGCGCTGGACATGCTCGCCGCCATGCAGGTGAGACACTACGTGCCGGGTCATGGCCGAAGCGATCTGCCCTGGCCCCAGGTGCTCGACCGTCAGAGAGACTATCTCTCGCTCATCGTCAGGGAGACGCGGGAGGCCCTCAAGTTCCGCAAGACGCTCGAACAGGCCATGGACTCCGTTGGTGGCTCGGAGGCGGCGAAGTGGGTGAACTTCGATCTGTACCACCAGCGCAATGTCTCGGCGGCATACACCGAGCTCGAGTGGGAGTGACAGGGGCCGGGCGCTGGGCCGGGGTTATACTTCCTTCACCAGACCCTGGCGGGGACGCATCGAAGGCGCACACCGATCCGGGCATGGCCGTCTGCGGATCTCCCGGTTCCCCCGGTGACCGCGAAGACGAGCCCGTGACAGCAACACTGCCGGCACCATGGAGAATCCACGGTCCGGCCGGTTCCAGGAGGACGTGAGATGTCGATTGCCTTGCCCTTCATGCGGTGGATCTTGGCGTTGTTGCTGGCCGCAACGGCCGCGGCGGCTACAGCCAACGAGAATGCCGAACCCGACCCCGCCAAGAGCCAGTACTGGACCCCGATCCGGCAGATGATGTTCGGAGACCGCGAGATCCTGGACGGCAAGGACGTCATCCATGTCTACCTCAACACCCGTGCGATCGATGCGACCACGGTGCCCTTGTCGGTGAAGGCGCAGTTCGACCAGACATCCGAGCGGTACATCAAGCTGCTCTACCTCATCGTCGAGCGCAATCCGTCGCCCGCAGCGGGCCTGTTCCACTTCACTCCCGACAGCGGTCGCGCACAACTCGAGACGCGGCTTCGCTTCGAGGACTTCAGTTTCGTGCGGGCCATCGCCGAGACCAACGACGGCAAGTTGTACATGTCCACGCGCTGGGTCAAGGCGGCCGGAGGATGCTCGGCCCCGGGCGAACGCAACCGCATTCCGCCCCATCTGGTCGGCCAGATGCGGTTCAAGTTCGTCGAGGAGTCCCTGGAGTACAACAAGCCGGCGCTGGTGCAGCTCATGATCCGGCATCCGAACGAATCCGCCCTCGCGTCCGATTTCGACGAGACCAAGGTGCCGCGCTTCGTCCGAAGCGTGAAGGTGACCTTCGACGGCAAACCGGTGATGAGCGGCGAGGTGGACTTCTCCATTTCCGACAATCCCAGCTTCCGCTTCTTCTTCAAGCCCCCTCACGAGGGTCAGCTGGAGGCGATCGTCGAGGACACGCACGACCAGCAGTACGTTCACCGCATGACCATCACGGAGGGCACGCCGCTTCCGGGGGGCTGAGTGCCGCGCCGGCGAAGTCCGGCGGCGTAGGATGGCCGGCGAAGTCCGGCGGCGTAACATGGCCGGCGAAGTCCGGCGGCGTAGGATGGCCGGCGAAGTCCGGCGGCGTAACATGGCCGGCGAAGCCGGATGCCCGTACCGCGGCGGATGCCGATGCCATGACGGGGTGAGTGCTCTGACGGCCCCGGTCGAATCCCCGTGGACAAGGCCTTCGCCCGCCACGTTTCTCCGTTCTCCATTGGGCGCCCTGTTGTGCTCCGCAGCAGGCGAGCAGGACGGCCGGCCGTTCAGGGTGTGCGCCGTTGACCGCGTTCGGCGAGTTCCGCCACAATGGTGTTGTTCCAACCCTGAACGACACCAAATACACAATGAACTCTCTATGCTCGACGGCCATTCTGGCCGGGCTGGCTCTCGCGGCCGCCTCCTCCCAGGCCTGGTCGGCCGACGGTAACGCCGACTCGGGAAAGAAGAAGACGCAGATGTGTGCCGGGTGCCATGGCATCGAAGGCTTCCGCACGGCATATCCCGACGTCTACACGGTGCCCAAGCTCGGTGGACAAAATCCGGGCTACATCGTGAGCGCCCTGAAGGCCTACAAGAGCGGCGATCGTGTGCATCCCACGATGCGCGGCATCGCGGCGAGCCTGTCGGAGCAGGACATGGCGGATCTGGCTGCGTACTACTCCGCCGCCAACTGAGTTCCCGCAACCACCACGGAAGATTCGCAATGAACGCATTCGTTGCAGCAGTCGCATTTGCGGCCGTCACGCTCCTGGCGAGCGGCGGTGTTCTCGCAGGCGGAGACGTCGCGGCCGGCCAGAAGAAGGCCCAGGAAGTTTGCGCGGCCTGTCATGGAGACACGGGCGCGACGCCCACGAGCCCCGACTATCCCGTGCTTGCCGGTCAACACGAGGACTACCTGCGGCACAGTCTCCACGCCTACAAGACGGGCAAGCGCAAGAACCCCATCATGGCGGGCATGGCCACACCCCTCAGCAAGAAGGACATCGCGGATCTTGCGGCCTACTTCTCCCGGCAGCAGTCGCTCCGCTACAAGTACCATCACTGACCTCGCCACGTTCGACACGAGTGCGGCCGCATGCGCGGCCCGCGCTCGGTAACCCGCAAGGAAATCAGGCCCGCGAGCGCAAGCAGTCGAGATAACCGGCCACGTCGAACGCGGTGCCGTGCCGTTGTGCGCTCCAGATCGTCTCGGCCAGACACTCGAGAACCCCGTGACGAGCCTCGTGCCGGTTTCCAAGCCGTACCTCCAGCGCGTCGCAGGCGGCCCGGATTCCGGGTGGCTGATCGATCGACAACTGTTCCTCGATGGCCACGTGGAGGGACAGGTGCAGGAAGGGATTCGATTCGCCGCTTTCAGGCGTCCAGTCCCTCTGGAGATTGCGTTCCGGATCATCCAGGAGCTTGTGATATTCCGGATGTTCCAAAATCACGGCGAGGCATAGCCGCTCCATGGGTTCGAGCGTCTCCCCGGCCCGGTGCTTCGCCCAGACACCGAAGAAGTAGCAGCGGGCTTCGTCTCTGGTGGGTGTGAACATCGATCGGCTCCGAAGGGGCGCAGGAATGCGTCAGGCGATTGGCATGCCGTGGGAAGACAATCGCTCAACGTCCCTCACCACCGCGTGACTTCTTCAGTCCTGCCCGAGTGTCGCAGGTCATGGCGCCTTGCGCCGGGGGGGGCGCCAGAGGCCGTTCCGGGGGCGGCGGGGTCTTGTCCTTGTACTCGCACAGGTCCCGCAGGAGGCACGTGGGGCAAGCCGGCTTGCGAGCGATGCACACGTAGCGTCCGTGGAGAATGAGCCAGTGATGCGCATCCTTGCGGTACTCGGGGGGCACCACCTTCAGCAAACGCTCCTCTACCGCTTCCACCGTCTTGCCGGGAGCCAGCCCGAGGCGGTTCGATACACGGAAGATGTGCGTGTCCACCGCGATGGTAGGTTCTCCGAATGCAGTATTGAGGACGACATTGGCGGTCTTGCGCCCGACGCCCGGCAGCGCTACCAGCGATTCCCTGTCTCGGGGCACTTCGCCGTCGTGACGCTCGATCAGCAGGCGCGATAACGCGACCACGTTTCTTGCCTTCGTGCGGTAGAGCCCGATGGTACGGATGTAGTTCTCGAGTCCTTCCTCGCCGAGCCGGGCGATCGCCTCCGGCGTGTTGGCCACGGGAAACAGTCTCGCCGTCGCCGCGTTGACGCTCTTGTCCGTGGCCTGGGCCGACAGGACCACCGACACGAGCAGCTCGAACGGCGTGAGATAGACAAGTTCTGTCGTGGGCGCGGGGTTGGCGGCCTGGAGGCGCCGGAAGATTTCCGACCGCTTGGCGTTGTTCATGCGGAACCCGCCGTTGTCGCACGGCGCGCTCGCGCCCTCGCCATGGCCGCCTCGATCGTTGCGCGCTTGCGCTCCGCTTCAGGATCATCAGGGGACAGAGTGGCAAGCTTGTGAACGGCTTTCGCGGCAAGACGCTCGTCCCGGTCCGACCTCTCGCGCACCAGACGGGCGTTGCGGGCTGCCGTTCGCGAGCGGGCGGCAGCTGCGCGCTCGCGCCACCGCTCCGATGGCCGGTCCTCCAGCCTGTAACCGTCCGCGCGCAGACGGCCTATGGGTACCACCACGATGCAGTCGACGGGACAGGGCGGAACGCACAGGCCGCAACCCGTGCAGTCTTCGAGAAGTATGGTGTGCATCTTCTTCGATGCGCCCACGATCGCATCCACCGGACATGCCTGGATGCACAGCGTGCACCCGATGCACCGTGTTTCGTCGATCAGCACTGCCGCGGGCGGCTCTTCGATGCCCACCTCAGGGTCGAGGGGCAGGGCCGCACATTCCAGCAGCACGGCGAGCCGCTCGATGCCTGCCGCACCTCCCGGAGGGCAGCGGTTGATTGCTGCACTGCCGCCCGCGATGGCTTCGGCGTAAGGCCGGCAGCCGCCGAAACCGCACTTGGTGCATTGGGTCTGCGGCAGCAGCGCATCGATGTCGTCGCTGGAAATCACGCGGTTGCGGTCCCCGATGTCAGGCGCTCACGCTGCCACAGGACGGCGCTTCGAACGTACGAGGCAGCGATCGATCCATTGCGCCGTCAGCTTCTCCAGAACGGAATTCTGCAACAGTCTCGCATTGAGTCCGGCCCAGTCCACCGAGTCGAGTGGCTGATCCTGGTTGAAGCACGAGAACACGACCGACCGTTCTCCCGTGACCGGATCGACCTGCGGCTGGAGGCACTGCGCGCAGATCTCCTTCATCATGCATTGCATCGGCGAGTTGATGGAGCCGATGGCGAAATGATGCGGCTTCAGATGCGCAGCAAGGATGCCGTGCCGTGCGGCTGCCACCGCCGCCATCATGCGGTCGGACCCGATGGCGATGATGTGATCGGTGTCCCGCATGTCGATCGGACGTTCCCCCAGGTCACCTTCGGCGTAGGCACGCATCGCCTGCACGATGTTGCCCGTGAACGTCCGGTCGCCTTTGCGCGTCGGCTCGAATCCCGGCGCCTCGTCACAGCACCACACGACCGTGTCGGCGGCCGCTTCGATGTCGGCCACCTTGTACCGGTCGATCCGCTTCTTGTAGCCGGCGAAGTAGAGCACGCGCGAACCGGCCCGGCGCAGCGCCTGACCGATCGAGAAGAGCACCGCATTGCCCAGACCGCCCCCCACCAGAACCACGGTCTTGCCGGAAGGAATCTCGGTGGGGGTGCCGGTCGGTCCCATGAGGACCACGGGCTCGCCCGGTTCCAGCGATGCGCAGAGGTCCGACGACCCGCCCATCTCCAGCACGATCGTCGACACCAGACCGCGATCCGGATCGACCCAGGCTCCCGTGAGCGCCAGGCCTTCCATCGCGAGACGGGTGCCGTCGACGAGCGGTGCCCGCGTCTCGAAGTTCTGCAGTCTGTAGAACTGGCCGGGCCGGAATCGCCTCGCGGCAGCGGGTGCCCTGAGCACCACCTCCACGATGTTGGGCGTGAGCCGGTGGACGGCGTGGACGGTCGCCCGGAAGTCGTCGTTGAAGCGGCGCAGGAACGCGGCATCGTCCAGGGAGGAAGAAGGGCGGATTCCGGCCAGCACCCTGCTCACCACCGGATAACCCTGCTTGGCGCTGCCCATGGCTTTCACGACGTTGCCGAAGAAGGAAGGATGCAGATCGCCGAAGAAGCTGATCGCACGGCCGTCCGCTTCCTTGGACAGCAGCACTCGGACTTCCTGCGGCTTGGCGCTGCGTTCCGGCTTGACCGGCTGTCCCGCTTCGTCCACTGCCTGGAAGTACTTGCCGTCCAGCTTGAAGTGGGTCTCGTCCTCACGCGCAGCGACGGTGTTCGGCTGTGTGCCGGCCGCCACGAGAATGGCGCGGGCAGGGAGGATCCTTTCCTCCGCGATCTCGTTGCCTTCACCCTCCACGGACCTGGCCTTCACCTTGAGCGCGCATGCGTGGCCGAAAGTATCGACCTCCACCGCGACCGGCGTCAGACCTTCGGCGAACGACACACCTTCCTCCAGCGCCTTCTCGATCTCCTCGTGATTGAGCGTGTACGCGGGGCTGTCGACCAGCCGGCGTCTGTACGCCACGGTGACGCCCCCCCAGGACTGGATCAACTCCGCGATGCGCGGCGGGCGGGATTGCGCCACCGCTGCCTGGCGCTCATCGCGGATCGCGCGCGCATGGGCGATGAACTCGTCGGCGATGCCCGCTTCCTCCGGCGTCCATCGCGCACGCACCGCGATGTCGCCATGCTCCGCCACGAGCGTCTCGTAGCGCTGCAGGAACTTCTCGACCTGAAGCGGGTAATAGGCAGCGGATTCCGTCGCGGTATCGATGGCGGTAAGCCCGCCGCCGATCACCACGACCGGCAGCCTGAGCTGCATGTTGGCGATGGAATCCGTACGCGCCGCGCCGGTCAATTGCAGTGCCATGAGGAAGTCGGAAGCCGTCCGCACGCCCCGCGCGAGCCCGTTCGGAAGATCGAGGATCGTCGGACGTCCCGCCCCGGCACACAGGGCGATGTGGTCGAATCCGGCGGCCCACGCGTCGTCCACCGTGAGCGTTCCGCCGAAACGCACGCCACCGAAGAGAGAGAACTCGGCCCGCCGTTCCAGCAGCAGGCGGATCACCTTCAGGAAGTTCTTGTCCCACCGCACCGTGATGCCGTACTCCGCCACGCCCCCGTTCGAGAACGTCCTTCAGCGTGCGCGTCTCCGCCTGCGGAATGTTGACCGGCTCCTGCTTCTGGTAGATGCAGGACTTCATGCAGTCGTTGCAGATCCGGTGGCCCGTGGCAGCCGCCATCGGGTTGTCCACGAAGATCATCGCAGCGGCTGCGACCGGGAATCCTTCGCTCTTCAGCTTCTGGAACTCGGAAATGCGTTCTTCCAGCGGACAGCCGGCCAGCGGAACGCCGAACACCGTCTTCTTGAAACCGGTCGCCGGAGCCTTCTCGGGCAGGCCGTGGGAACAGGAGTCCTTTCCCTGCTCGTGACACCAGATGCAATAGTTGGTCTGATCGAGCGCGCCGGTGAGATCCGTGCCCGCGTCGGTGAGGGCGAAACCTTCGCGCCGGCGGAGATGATGCAACCGATGACGGGTGATGCCGGCTTCGGCGTCGGTGTGCAGAGGAACGAGATTCAGGAAATCGAGCTTGCGCGGTGCCTTGAACAGGACGCCTTCCGCGTGGCGGGTCTGCCCGACCGGAGTGTGCGCCGACCACGCGCTGTAGCGCAGCGCTGCTTCCAGGATGGCCGCGTTGGCCGCTTCATCCTGCTGCCAGGTCAGCACGGCACGAGCGAAATCGAGTTCCGTGAACGGGGTCCCCATGGCCTCGGCCAGTTCCTTTTCAAGGGCTGGGCCGTCGATGCCTTGCGCGTCGTCCGGTTTCACGCGATTCATCGCCTTGCGCTGGACGAACAGTCGCTTGACCGCGTAGAGGGGAGCGAGCGCGTGATGCCGGCTTGCCAGCGCCTGCGCCTCGGCGCCGATGCCGAAGAGGCGGGCGACGAAGTCCTCGACGAATGGCGCGAGTTCCAGGAGCAGCGCGGCCTCCGCCTTGGGCGCCAGCTCGGTGGCGTCGATGCGCGCTTCGGCCAGGCGGAACGCGAGCGAAGGGTCGTCCGCTGCAACTGCTTCGACGAAGGCGCGGTCTACGCGGGCGAGACCTTCGCGATGGTAAAGATCGGGCAGGCTGAGTCCGTATCCGAGACTCAGGGAATGTTCTACGGGCATTGGGTCGGCAAGGATGGAATGAGACGGGTCCCGGTGACGCAGGCTTGCGCGCTCGGCCAGGAGAGAGAATTATACCCAGGGGTGTTTATGCCGGGCCTGCATAAGCACATGCCCGCTCCATCTGTGAAAGGGCCCGGCCGGAGGGCATCGCCTTCGGTGCGAAAGGCATCGGAGAGAAGACCCGCAAGCGGTACGTTCTCAGCGTCTTGTGGCTGCGACGGCTTCCCTGACCAGGCCCGGACCGCGGTAGACGAGCCGGAGTAGATCTGCACCAGCGCTGCCCCGGCGTCCAGTTTCTCCCGCGCGTCGGCGCCGCTCAGCACTCCGCCGGCCGCGATGATCGGAACCCTGCCGGTCAGACGCGTTGCCAACGAGCGGACGACGGCCGTCGCCCGGTCGCGCAATGGCGCACCGCTCAGCCCTCCCGCTTCCTCGGCTCCGGGAAGGCCGGCCACGCCCTCGCGCGACAGCGTGGTGTTGGTGGCGATCACTGCATCGATCCGGTGAGCGATCAGACGATCCGCGATCACGTCGATCTGGCTTTCGTCCAGATCGGGTGCGATCTTGAGCGCGATGGGCACCTGGCGGCCATGCTGCTGCGCGAGCCGCGCCTGCTCCTCCTTCAACGCCTGAAGCAAGGGATCGAGTGCGCCCGGCTCCTGCAGGCTGCGGAGGTTCTTCGTGTTGGGGGACGAGATGTTCACCGTCACGTAGTGGGCGAGCGGATAGGCCTTGCGCAATCCCGCCAGATAGTCGTCCACCGCGCGCTCGATCGGCGTGTCGAAGTTCTTGCCCACGTTGATTCCGAGGATGCCCCGGTAGCGCATGCGCGAGACGTTGCGCAGGAGCGCGTCGACGCCATCGTTGTTGAAGCCCATGCGGTTGACGATGGCGCGCGCCTGCGGGATCCGGAACATCCTGGGCTTCGGATTGCCCGTCTGCGGGCGCGGCGTGACGGTGCCCACCTCAGGAAGCCGAAGCCGAACGAAGCGAGACCATCGACATGGCTGCCGTTCTTGTCCAGGCCGGCCGCGAGCCCCACGGGGTTGGGAAAGTCGAGCCCCATGCAGCGGACCGGCCGCCCGGGCAGGGCCCTGGGAGGGGGCAGCAGATGCAGGGAGGATGCGCGATCGAGGGCGGACAGCGTGAGATCGTGGGCACGTTCGCCGTCCAGGCAGAAAAGCAGCGGCCGCATCACCGCGTAGAGCGACATGGCGATCCTCAGCGGCCCGTGAATCGTCCCGGTCTGCGGCTGCGGAAGGACTCCATGCCCTCGCGGGCGTCGTCCGTGCGAAGCAGCCGCTGCAGTTCCGGAAGCAGCCGGGCCGTCGCCGCGCGTTCACCTTCCACGCGGCACCGGCGCGCCGAAACGAGCGTCTCGGTCACGGCGAGCGGTGCCTGTTCCGCGATCGTCGCGGCGATCGCGTGAGCCACGTCGGCCTGCGTACCTGCCGGCACCACCTGCTGCACGAGGCCGATCCGCAGCGCCTCGGATGCATCGAACTCGTCGCCGGTGAGGAGCCAGCGCATGGCATTGCCCCACCCTGCTTCCTGAATGAACCGGGTCGTCGCTCCGCCGATCGGAAAGATGCCGCGCTTGATCTCGATTTGCGCGAATCGCGTGTTGTCCGCGGCGATGCGGATGTCGGCCGCGAGCAGCAGTTCGATGCCGATGGTGAAGCAGTAACCCTGCACCGCCATCACCAGGGGCTTGGTCAGCGCGCGCTCGGGTTCCTGTCCCAGCGGGTCCATGCCGCCGTCGGGCAGCGCCGGTCTGCGGCCCTCGTCGAAATGCCGCGTCCACTGCGGCAGATCGATTCCGCCGGTGAAGTGGTCGCCGTGGGCGAAGAGGACACCGCAACGAAGCTCGGGGTCGCGCTCCAGCGTCCCGAGTGCTGCGGACAGCGATTCGTACATGGGAACGTCGATGGCATTCCGTTTGGCGACGCGATCCAGCCCGATCGACAGGACGTGGCCGCGCCGTTCGACGGTGACCGAACCGATCATGGCTCGGAAGGGCTGTCCGGCAGGAGCTGCCACTGGCCGTCGACGAGTCCTTCGATGGGCCGGAAATTCACCTTGTAGGCCATCTTGCGGCTTTCGCCGATCCAGTAGCCGAGGTACAGGTGAGGCAGGCCGAGTCTCCGGCACATCTGCAGTTGCCAGAGCACGTTGAAGGTGCCGAAGCTCGACTGCGGCAGATCGGGCTCGAAGAACGTGTACACCGAGGAGATTCCGTCCTCGAGGCGGTCGATGATGCTCACCATGCGCAACGTGCCGTTCTCGCGGAATTCCACGAGGTTCGAGCGCACGTTGCTCTGGAGCAGGAAGTGCCGGTACTGCTCGCGGGAGTCGTGATCCATTCCGCCGCCGAAATGGCGGGCGGACTGGTACCGCAGATACAACGCATAGTGCTCGGCGCTGTACTTGAGTTCGAGAAGTCGCGCTTCGAGATTGGCATGCCGGGTCGCAGTCCGTCGCTGCGCGCGATTGGGCTTGAACTGATCTACCAGGATGCGAACCGGCACGCAGGCGCGGCACCTGTCGCAATAGGGACGGTAGGTGAATGCTCCGCTGCGGCGGAAGCCGGCGCGCACGAGTTCGCTGTAGACGTGCGTGTCGATCGCGTGACTGGGCGTGGCGACCTGCGAACGCGCGAGCCGGTCCGCCAGGTAACTGCACGGATACGGCGCCGTGGCGTAGAACTGCAGTACCGAAAAGGGCAGGTCGTTCAACTGGGTCATCGGGCGCCCTCGTGCGGGGCAAGCAGCGGCCACGGAGCCGGCCGCGAATCAGACGAGTTTACCAAGGTTGCGAGCCGGGCCGAAAATTCCCGCCGGGGTATTTCGCGCGCGCCGAGCGACGCGAGGTGCTCCGTCGCCATCTGGCAATCGATCATGCCGAAACCCGCGTTCACGCATGTAGGCGACCAGGTGGGCGCGAATGCGATCTTCGAGGCGTCCGTCACCCGCGCGAACATGGACTCGCCGAAGAACACGTGACCGATCGCGACCCCGTACAGGCCGCCCGCCAGTTCGCCGTCCATCCAGGTCTCGACGCTGTGCGCCCACCCCGCGTCGTGCAGTTCGCAGTACGCATCGATCATCCGGGCGGTGATCCACGTGCCATGACTGCCCGGCCTAGGGCGGCCGCAGCCTTCCATCACGGCGCGGAATGCGTGTCCGCGCGCACGGTGTAGTGGCGGGTTGCGCAGAGTCTTGCCGAGAGAGCGGGAGGATTGAATTCCTCGGGGAACAGGACCATGCGGGGTCGGGGCTCCACCACAGAGCGGTTCCCCTTCGGAAACCAGGGAAGATTCCCTGGCGATAGGCCCGAGGAGGGAGTCCACGGAAAGATTGCCGCCGGCCGCGAGCAGCCCATTGGGCCGCTCTAGGGCCTGGGTGACGGGGGGAACGGATCGCCGGGCCGCAGCCAGGGAATCAATCGCAGGCCACGCGAGAGGCCTCAGGGATCCTTGCTGACGAGACCGCACGCGAGCCTTGCCCCGCCTGCCCTGCCGGCTGCGACTTGAGGTCGTCCGGATCGGCGTGCACGATCACCGCCCGTCCGATGATGCTGTGCGGCTCCGTGCCAAGCGTGATGTCGCGCGACTCCAGCGTGAAATCGGCCGTGCCTTCTTCGTTGGCCACGATATTGCCCAAGTCACCGCCGTGGTGGCCCGCATCCGTCGGCGCGCCGTGAGGGCTGCCGTGCGGGTTGAAGTGTGGACCGGCGCTGCTGCCGTCCGGGGCGGTGCAGTCACCCTTCTCGTGAATGTGGAGCCCGTGCGGACCGGGGGTCAGGCCTGTCACCGTGCCTGTAATGAACACCACGTCTGCCCGCTGCTGGAATTTCATGGTGCCGCGAACCTCGCTGTCCCGGGTGGGAAGCAGCATGGCCGTTGCGCCGGCAGTCTTGTTGACGATCTTGTTCACGCGAGCGCAACCGACCTCCGTCAGGGCGGTGGCGCACACCAGCAACAGCAGGATCGATTTCATCGAATCTTCTATGCGACAGCGACGGCTGAAGGTCCATGCCCGCGCGTTCCGGGTCCGGCTTCTTTTAGCACCCGCCCAGGCGAGTGTCAAACCCGGGCGGAAGGGTGCCGAACGCGCTGCGCCGGCGTCCCGCGCAAAGGAGATGCGTGCGGATGCGCCGCTCGCGTCCATGCCCGCCGGCGAGGCGTGGAGAGCTCGCCGGACGGGGCGCGGCGCCGCTCCCGAAATCGCGATCACGCGAGCATAATGCGGCCATGCAACCGCGAGACGAAGCGTCGCCGCTGCCGTGACCGAAAGCGTTCCACCGCTCGATCCGCGCGAACTCGAGGCAGCGTTCTCGCTGTTCAACCAGGCGTCGACGCAGCTCGCGTCGGCCTATGCGGACCTGCAGGCGCGCGTCGACCGTCTGGCGGGGGAGCTTGCGGTCGCCAACGGTGAACTGAAACGCCAGTTCCTGGAGAAGGAAGCGCTGTCGGAGCGCCTGCGCCTGCTGCTCGATGCGCTGCCGGGCGGCGTCGTGGTTCTGGATGGCGAGGGCAGGGTGATCGAGGCCAATCCCGCAGCACGCGCGTGGCTGGGCGATGAACTGGCGGGGCAGCGATGGGCGGCGGTCGCGTCCGCAAGACTGGTCGCGACCCCCGGTGCGCAGGAGTGGACGCTCGTCGCACCCAAGGGCGCCCGCCGGCTCACCGTTTCCGAAAGCCCGCTGGACGCCTCGGGCGGACGGATTCTCCTGCTGAACGACGTCACCGATGCGGTGAAGCTGCGCCATCAGCTCGAGCATCACAAACGGCTGTCGGCGATGGGCGAAATGGCCGCGGGCCTGGCCCACCAGCTGCGCACGCCGCTCGCCACGGCGCTGCTGCATACGGCCAATCTTGCGCGGTCGGACCTGTCCGAGGCCGACCGTCAGCGCTTCAGCGAACGCGTTCGCGAGCGATTGCGCCATCTGGAGCGCATGATCCAGGACATGCTGCAGTTCGTGCGCGGGCAGCCTGCCGCGGACGAGGCGGTCGATGTCGGCGAGGTGCTGGCCGACGTGTCGCAGACCATCGAGCCGCAGTTGCAGGCCCGGGGGGTGAGCTTTCGCGTCCTGGGCGATGCCGCTGCGCGGCAGGTGCGGGGAGACCGCAAGGCCCTCGCGGGTGCGCTGCTCAACCTCCTGGAGAATGCGATGCAGGCGACACCGGAGGGAGGGACCGTCACGCTATCGGCGGAGACGGTGAAACAGGAAATCCGCATTCATGTCATCGACACAGGGCGAGGAATGGAACCCGAGGTGCGTCGGCGCGTGTTCGAGCCGTTCTTCACGACCCGTCAGGAGGGTACCGGCCTGGGACTGGCGATCGTTCGCAGTGTGGCCAATGCCCACGGCGGTGACGCCGACGTGGAGTCGGATCCCGGACAGGGCAGCGACTTCGTGATCCGTCTTCCGCTGCTGGGGCCGGTACCGGAGGAGGTGCAGCCATGAACGTGCCCGGGACAAGGCAGGAAGGCCGCTGCCGATCCTGATCGTCGAGGACGATCCGGCGTTGCGGGAGGCCCTCGTCGACACCGTCCGTCTGGCCGGCTACGACGTGATAGAAGCCGTGGACGGGGAATCCGCGCTGCGGCATCTGGACCGCCAACGGGTCGGCATGGTCGTGACCGACGTGCAGATGAAACCGATGGATGGCCATCGGCTGCTGGTGGAGGTGAAGCAGCGGCAGCCCTATCTGCCGGTGCTCCTGATGACGGCGTACGGCATGATCGACCGCGCCGTGGCGGCGATGCGGGACGGCGCCTGCAACTACATCACCAAGCCGTTCGAGCCGGAAGTCCTGCTCGCGCAGATCGTCCGTCACATGCTACCCGCGACGTTCGGCGAGCACGGCGACGTGATCGCGGGAGGATCCCGCGTCCCGCGAAGTCCCTGGAACTCGCCCGGCGCGTGGCCGGCACCGACGCCACCGTTCTGATCACGGGCGAGAGCGGCACCGGCAAGGAGGTACTCGCGCGGGCGATCCATCGCCTGTCCGCGCGGGCGGCCAGCCCTTTCGTGGCCATCAATTGCGCGGCCATTCCCGACAACCTGCTGGAGTCCACCCTGTTCGGGTTCGAGAAGGGAGCTTTCACCGGGGCCGCTGCCGCGACGCCCGGCAAGTTCGAGCAGGCGCAGGGCGGAACGCTGCTGCTGGACGAGATCTCCGAAATGCCTCTCGCATTGCAGGCGAAGCTCCTGCGAGTGCTGCAGGAGAGGGAGGTGGAGCGCGTGGGCGGACGCAAGCCTGTCCCCTTGGATATCCGCGTTCTCGCCACCTCCAATCGCGACATGGCGGCCGAGGTCCGGGCAGGGAGGTTCCGGGAGGATCTGTACTACCGGCTGAACGTATTTCCGCTGCACAACGTGCCGCTGCGCAGCCGCAAGGCGGACATCGTCCCTCTTGCTCGCCGCCTGCTTGCGCGCGGAATCACGCCCGGAAGACACGAGGCCTGCACGCTCACCGCCGCGGCCGAAGCTGCGTTGACCGCCTATGGGTGGCCCGGTAACATCCGGGAGCTTGAAAACGTGTTGCAGCGGGCGATGATTCTCGCGCCCGCACGCGTGATCGACGTGCAGCATCTGGCCTTGCCGAAGGATTCCGCGGGCCCGTCGCGGGAATCGGGCGGAGGACGTCCGGAACCGCAGAACGAAGACATGCGAACCCTGGAACGCCGGCATATCCTGGAAACGCTTGCAGCGGCCGGGGGAGTGAGGCGGGCAGCTGCGGAGCGACTGGGCATGGCCGAGCGCACGCTGCGGTACAAGCTGCAGCAGTACCGTCAGGAGGGGTTCGCCATCCCCTCCGGCGGAACGCAGGACGACACCGCCGACATGTAGCCGGCATGGGCTTTGCAACGGAGAAGGTCCTCGACGCGAACGGCTGCCCTCCGGCATCCGGTCCGCGCCCGCGAGCACTATGAACACACAGGGAATCGACCAACTACTCGGCGAACTGCGTCAGGCGGCTGCACAGGCGGCAGGCCAGGACGCGGCAACGCCTGCCGGGGGGGCGGCAAATTTTGCCGACCTCCTCAAGGCATCGCTCGACCAGGTGAATGCCGCCCAGCAGGAGGCGGCCAACCTCCAGCAGTCGTTCGATGCCAACGATCCCAACGTCAATCTCCAGGACGTCATGGTCCAGTTGCAGAAGGCCAGCCTTTCCTTCCAGACCATGGTCCAGGTGCGCAACCGCCTCGTCTCGGCGTATCAGGAAATCATGAGCATGCAAGTCTGAGCTTGAGGTCTCGCACCGGTGGCCCAGGCTCCTCGTGAAACCCTAGACGCGTTGCGGCGGGGTTTCAGCCAGCTCAGCAACGCCCGCAAGCTCGCGATCCTGATCGGTGTCCCTGCGCTGATCGCCGTCGCGATCGCCATCGCAGTCTTCGCATCCGCGCCCAGTTACAAGATCCTGTTCTCCAACGTCTCGGACAAGGACGGCGGTGCCATCATCGCCCAGCTGTCGCAGATGAACGTCCCCTATCGCATCAGCGGGGACGGAACGGTCATCGAAGTCCCCTCGGACGTGGTCTACCGCACCCGTCTCACGCTTGCGAGCCAGGGCTTGCCCAAGGGTGGCGGCGTCGGCTTCGAAGTCCTCGAGAAGCAGAAGTTCGGCACCAGCCAGTTCGTCGAGCAGGTGAACTACCAGCGCGGACTGGAAGGGGAACTCGGCCAGACGATCCGGTCCATGCGCGAGGTGCAGGACGCGCGGGTGCACCTGGCCATTCCTCGCCCCACGGTGTTCCTGCGGGAAAACCAGAAGCCCAGCGCGTCGGTCCTGCTCACGCTGCATGCCGGGCGCGTGCTCGATGCCGCGCA
This sequence comes from Betaproteobacteria bacterium, assembly GCA_016713305.1. Lineage (NCBI taxonomy): Bacteria > Pseudomonadati > Pseudomonadota > Betaproteobacteria > Betaproteobacteria bacterium. Next base: position 57,795 of record JADJPK010000018.1, on the reverse strand, counting down.
GGTGAGTGGCATCGTCCACCTCGTCGCTTCGAGCGTTCCCGAGCTTTCCCCGAGACAGGTCACGGTGGTCGACCAGTCCGGGAAGCTCCTGTCCGGCCCGAGCGAGGACATGGGCGTGGCCGGTCTCGATCGGTCCCAGCTCAAGTTCCCTGCATCAGATCGAAGACGACATCGCCCGCAAGATCGAGACGATCCTCCGCCCCATCACCGGACCGGACAACGTGCGCGCCCAGGTCGCGGCAAGCCTGGATTTCTCGGAGGTCGAGCAGACTTCCGAGACGTATCGCCCCAACAGCGATCCGAAAGACCAGGCGATGCGCAGCCAGCAACTCGTCGAATCGAACAGCCAGACGCCGCAACCGCCGCAGGGCGTGCCGGGTGCACTCTCGAACACACCTCCGGGCGCCGCATCGGCGCCGCTGGTGTCGGCACCCCCGGGCGGCCCGTCGGGGCAGCCGGCGGGCGCGACCGTGCCCATGGCCACCACGTCGCAGAAGGACAACAAGGTCAACTTCGAGCTGGACAAGACGATCCGCCACACCAAGTCCGAGGTGGGCTCGGTCAAGCGGCTGTCCGTGGCCGTGGTCGTGAATCACAAGAAGGTCATCGACAACGGCGCCTCCAAGTTCGTCCCTTACGACGACAAGGAGATGGTGCAGATCCAGACGCTCGTGCGCGAGGCGATGGGCTTCGACAAGGACCGCGGCGATACGCTCAATGTGGTCAACGCGGCGTTCCGGCCGGCCTTCGAGACCGAAGACATTCCGTTCTGGAAGGATCCGGGCAACCTGCCGTTCGCCATCGACGCGGCCAAGTGGCTGCTGGTGGCCGGGCTGGTCCTGGCGATGCTGCTCATGGTCCGGTCCGCCGTGCGCGACGTGATCCGCCTGAGCCGGCCGCCGGAGCCCGTGCCCGAGGGCGGACCGGCGGTGGGGGGCGAGGAGACGGCCGAAGGAGCCGCCGCCCGGACCGGCGAAGGTGCGGAAGCCACGCAGGCGGCGCCGCACGAGGAAACGGAGTACGAGCGCAATCTGCGGCTCGCACGCGAGATCGCACGCGACAATCCGCGCCTGGTGGCGCAGATCATCAGGAGCTGGGTGACGAAGGATGAGTGACGACGGCGTCAATCGCGCGGCCGTGCTGCTGATGACCCTGGGCGAGGAAGCCTCCATCGAAGTCTTCAAGTACCTCGGCCCGAAGGAGGTGCAGAAGCTCGGCATGGAAATGGCCAAGATCAGCAGCATCCCGCGCGAGCGGCTCGAGACGGTCCTGACGGACTTCCGCCTGGAGTCCGAGCGGCAGGACGGCATACATACCGATTCGGACGAATACATCCGGAACGTGCTCACCAAGGCGCTGGGCACCGACAAGGCAGGCGCGCTCATCGACCGCATTCTCAGCAACAACGACAACGCCGGCATCGAAAGTCTCAAGTGGATGGACGCCGGATCGGTCGCGGAGCTCATCAAGAACGAACATCCCCAGATCATCGCCACCATCCTCGTGCATCTGGATGCCGACCAGGCGAGCGATATCCTCAAGTCGTTCACGGAGCGGCAACGCAACGACGTGATGCTTCGCATCGCCACGCTCGAGGGCGTGCAGCCTTCCGCTCTGCGCGATCTGAACGAGGTCCTCCACGCAGCTTCTCACGGGGGCGAACGGCTGAAGAAGAGTTCCATGGGCGGGGTGGACGTCGCGGCGGAGATCCTCAATTTCATGGGCGGACAGTACGAGACGTCCATCACGGAATTCATCAAGGAATCCGACGCGGATCTCGCGCAGAAGATCCAGGACAAGATGTTCGTCTTCGAGAATCTGCTGGAGCTCGACGACCGCAGCATCCAGCTGCTGCTGCGGGAAGTGCAGTCCGAGACGCTCGTGGTGGCGCTCAAGGGCACGTCCGAGCCTCTCAAGGAGAAGATCTTCAAGAACATGTCGTCGCGAGCGGCCGAGATGCTTCGGGAAGATCTCGAGGCGAAAGGGCCTGTGCGCCTGTCCGAGGTCGAGTCGGAGCAGAAGGAGATCCTCAAGATCGTCAGGCGTCTCGCGGACGAAGGTCAGATCGTGATGGGCAGCAAGGGCGGAGACGAGGGACTTGTCGAATAATCGCGTCATCCGGCCCGACGACCCGGTTCGCGTGGAGGCGTGGAAGCCGGGGGATCTGCAGTCCCGGCCGCCGGTGAAATCCACGAAGCCGCCGCTCGCCGTGCGTCGCCAGCAGGCGGAGGCCGAACGCAACGCGACCGCGGCGGCAACGTCGTCGGTCGTTGCATCTGTTTCGAAGGCCGCCGCTCCGTCGCCCCTGCCTGCAGCTTCTGTGGCGAAGCAGGTGGCGGAAGCTCCTGATCCGCTGGCGCAGGCCAGGGCGGAGGCCGAACGGTTGCGCGCGGAAGCGAAGAAAGCCGGATTCGATCAGGGACATGCCGAAGGGCTGCGGCAGGCGGCGGACGATGTCCAGCAGATCCGTTCGGTGCTGGCGCGGCTGAACACGCTGGCCGAAGACCTGGAACAAGGGGTCGCCAACGATGTCCTTTCCCTCTCGCTGGAACTTGCCAAGCAGATCGTCCGGCAGTCGCTGCGGGTCAAGCCGGAACTGGTGCTGGCGGTGATCCGCGATGCGACCAAGACCTTCCCGGAACTGGGCGATGGCCCGCGGCTGATTCTTCATCCGGCAGACGCCGCCATCGTGCGCGCCGTGGTGGCGGAGGACGCCGAAATGGCGGCCGCGAACTGGGTTCTCATGGAGGATGCCCGGCTGGAACGCGGAAGCTGCAAGTTCCAGAACGCCACCACGGAGATCGACGCGACGCTCGACAACCGGTGGCGGCGCATCGTGGCGAGCCTGGGGCGCGACGACGCGTGGCTCGACCTGAACCTGTGACCCGGCCATGAGCCGTCTGCGGCGGTGGCAGAAATTCTTTCAGGACTGCCACAGCGCCTCCTCCCAGGTGGCCCCCTGGACGGTCAGCGGACGCCTCACCCGGGTCGCGGGACTTGTCATGGAGGCCGTGGGGCTCAAGTTGCCGGTCGGCAACTCGTGCTTCGTCATCGCGCCGACCGGCCAGCGTGTCGATGCGGAGGTGGTCGGATTCTCCGGCGACCGGCTCTTCCTCATGCCCGCGACCGACGTCTATGGCCTCGAGCCGGGGGCGCTGGTCGTGCCCGTGGAGTCGGGGGCGGTGCAGATCCCCAGGTTGGGCATCGACTACATCCCCCGCCGTCGCGCGGAAGACCGGGCCCGCCAGGTCGGTGTCGGCTGGGGATTGCTGGGGCGGGTTCTCGACGGCACGGGCCGTCCCCTGGACGACCGCGGGCCGGTGTCGTTCGATCGTCAGGTGCCACTCTACAGCCGGCCCATCAACCCGCTCGAGCGGTTGCCCATTCACGAGGTTCTGGACGTGGGAGTGCGGGCCATCAACGGTCTGTTGACCGTCGGCAGGGGGCAGCGTCTCGGGCTGTTCGCGGGGAGCGGGGTGGGCAAGAGTGTGCTGCTGGGCATGATGGCGCGGTACACCGAGGCCGACGTCGTGGTGGTCGGCCTCATCGGAGAACGTGGCCGCGAGGTCAAGGAATTCATCGAGAACATCCTGGGCGAGGAAGGTCTGGCGCGGTCGGTGGTGGTGGCCGCGCCGGCGGACAGCCCGCCTCTGTTGCGGCTGCACGGCGCGGCCTATGCCACGGCGATCGCTGAGCACTTCCGCGCGGAAGGCAAGCATGTGCTGCTCATCATGGACTCCCTCACCCGCTATGCCATGGCCCAGCGCGAGATCTCGCTCGCCATCGGCGAACCCCCCGCCACAAAGGGCTACACACCCTCCGTCTTCGCCAAGCTGCCGCAACTCGTCGAGCGGGCAGGCAACGGCGACGCGGGTGAAGGGTCCATCACGGCGTTCTACACGGTGCTCGCCGAGGGCGACGATCAGCAGGACCCGATCGCGGACAGCGCCCGCGCGATCCTCGACGGTCACGTGGTGCTGTCGCGCGATCTGGCCGATCAGGGACACTACCCGGCCATCGACATCGAAGCCTCCATCAGCCGCGCGATGACCGAGATCGTGGAAGACGGCGACATGGCCGGGGTGAGGCGCTTCAAGCAACTGTATTCGGCCTATCGCCGCAGCCGCGATCTCATCAATGTAGGGGGCCTACGTGCGAGGCGCAGATCCGGTTGTCGACGAGGCACTCCGGTTGCGGGAGTCGCTGTTCGCTTACCTGCGGCAGGACATCCGCGAGCGTTCACCGTATGACATCAGCCGCATGGCGCTCTCCGGGCTGCTGAGCAACGGTTCGGCGCCTGAGTGATGGCGCGAGGTTTTCCGCTCGAGCCCGTCAGAGCCGTCCTGCATCGCAAGACCGAAGATGCGGCCGCCGCGGTGCGCGGTCATGCGCAGCGTCTCGAGGCTGCGCGTGCGAAGCTCGGCGAACTCGAGCGGTATCTCGCGGAGTACCGCGCACAGCAGCAGCAGGTGATGGCGCAGGGAGCGGCATCGCACCGTCTGCGCGAATTCCAGGCTTTCCTCTCACGGATCCAGACCGCCCTCGAGGCGCAGGCCAGCGAGGTCGCCAGGCACGAGAGCCTGTGGGAATCGGCCCGCACGTTCTGGGCGGAAGCCTCACGGCGCGAACAAGCCTTCGACGTGCTGGCGGAGCGGCATGCGGACCGTGAACTGCGCAACGAGATCCGCGCGGAACAGAAGCTGCAGGACGAACACGCGACCCGCAAGTCGGCGCGGCCAGGCGAGAACCCGAACTGAAGGGCCGGTAGCGGCGTGTGGCACGCCGATTGCGATCCACTCCTGCGAAGCCCAATGAATCAGGAGTTTGCGATGCCAGAAGGAACACTCTTGCCGCCTGTGGTTGCCGCCCCGGCCAAGCTTGCCGCCTCGTCCTCGGCGGAATCGGCCTCCTCCAACGCCGTTTCCCCGGCAGACGGGGCGGAATCCGGTCCGTCGTTCGACGACGTGTTGAAGGCCCAGGTCACCAAGACAGACGGCCAGGGCGATGCTGCCCCGCCGTCCGAGAGCGCCGGCGATACCGCGCAAACGGCGCAGCCCACCGACTTCGCCGCCTTTCTGATGGCTCCGGACGCTTCTGCCCTGCAGTCCGCCGCGGGTGCCCTGACGACGCATGTCGATGTATCGCGCGCCGTGTTGCAGGAGCTGCGCCAGAAGCTGGAAGGCGCCGGACAGGCTCAGCCAATCGGAGGCGTTTCCGGACGCGAGAAAGCGATGGTCGACCGGATCGGCATCCTCCCCGACGACAACGGCAACGGTCGCTCCGGGAACGAGACGCAGGCGCTCGACTTCAATGCGATCGTCGGAGCGATCCACGAGGACGCGGAAGACCGGCGACCGTTGGGACTCATTGCCACCACGGAAGTGACCGACAGCGAAGCAGGCGCCAGCGTGGCGCCTTCGAATCCGGTCCAGGCCGGGGCGGTCCAGACCGGGCGCGAAGTGCGCTCCGGAACCGATGCGGGCGCCGTGAAGGCGGCTGTCCCCACTCCGTTCTCCTCGCCCCAGTGGGGCGACGCCTTCTCCGACCGCGTCAGTCTGCTGGTGCAGAGCCGTCAGCCTTCGGCGGAGCTGCAAGTGAATCCGCCGAACCTCGGGCCCGTGGAAATCAAGGTCAGCATGACGGGAGACCAGGCCAGTCTTTCCTTCTTCTCGCCCCACGCGCCCGTGCGGGAAGCCATTCAGGCGGCCATGCCTCGTCTGACGGAAGCATTGGCCGAATCGGGTCTTACGCTCGGCAACGTCTTTGTCGGGGCGCAGTCGCAAGGTGGCCAGGAATCGCGTCAGGAGCAGCGATCGAGCGGATCCGCGCGGCAGGACACCGTCGATTCTGTTCACGGAGTGCGCGCGCAGAGCGAAGTGCGCTGGAGCGGAGCCGTGAGCGGTCTGCGAGCTGTGGATCTGTTTGCCTGAACCCAGTTCCCCCAACGCGAGCGGGCGGGGGCGAGACCGCCCCTCCGCCGCGCAGGGCGCCAGTACACCGGGATCTGATGCCCATGGCTCGCACAGCGCGCTTTTCGCCATCTCGGCTTAGCTGAGCCGTCTTTCCCGGGAGTCCCGGCAAGACTTCCGGACCTTTCCTAGCCGAGCACGGCCCCCCGGCCTTTTTCAGGGATGTCCCGCGCCGCTTCGCCGTTGGCTCCCCGTCGCATTCCCTCGACAGACGTCCGGCCGGCCTTCGGTTTTCCGAATGCATGCAGCCATCTCTTGCAGCAAGCTCAAAAAGCACCTAAAGTATCTCCAGAAGCCGATTGTTTTTTAAGGAATTTGGCACAAGAAGACGTCGCCATCCCGGAAACGGACGATATTTGCGCTCTAGGAGCGCGGCTTTGCGCCGATGACATGTGGGTTCTAACTCCTTAGCGATAGAGGAAAACATGTCGGCAAAAGCAGCAGCGACGGTGGTGGATCTGGGGGCGGGCGACGGTGGCGACGGCAAGAAGAAAAAGAAGAAGCTGCTCCTGATCGTCGCCATCCTGGTGGTGGTGCTGGCGGCGGGAGGCGGAGCCGCGGCCTTCTTCCTGATGGGCGGGAAGAAGAAGGGCAAGGCGCACAAGAAAGCGGATGCGGAAGAGCATGCCGAGGCACAGGCGGACGAGGAAGAAGGGGCGGACGACGAGCATGCAGCAGATGAGGAAGAAGCCGACGAGGGGCACAAGAAGCCGCCCGTCTATCTCAGTCTCGATCCCTTCGTCGTCAATCTGGCCGGCGAGTCGGCCGACCGCTATCTGCAGGTGGCCATCGACGTGAAAGTCTCCGCTCCCGAGATTTCGGAGAAGGTGAAACAGCACCTGCCCGAAATCCGCAACGGCATCCTGCTCATCCTGAGCAGCAAGACGGTGGACGAGCTGGCGACGCTGGAAGGCAAGAACAAGTTGCGTACGGAGATTCGCGATGCCGTGAACAAGCCCCTGGGCTTCTACAAGGGCGCGCCGGCAGGCTCCGAAGGAAAATCCAAACCACCCAAGAAAGGGGCGCAGGACGTGCTGCTGACGTCCTTCGTCATTCAATAGGCGGATGTCCGACGATATCCTTTCCCAGGAAGAGGTCGATGCGCTTCTGCGAGGCGTCACCGGAGAGCCGGAGGAATCGGTCAAGGAAGAGACCGGCAGTTCCATCCGGCCCTACGACATCGGCCGTCAGGAAAGGATCGTCCGCGGGCGGATGCCCACGCTCGAGCTCATCCACGAGCGTTTCGCCCGCCTGTTCAGGATCGGGCTGTTCAACTTCATGCGGCGCAACGCCGAGATTTCGATCAATCCGATCAAGGTTCAGAAGTACAGCGACTTCGTCCGCAATCTGGTCGTCCCGACCAACCTCAATGTCGTCCATGCCAAGCCGCTGAGGGGGACGGGCCTCGTCATCATGGAGCCCACCCTGGTCTTCCAGGTGGTGGACCATCTGTTCGGCGGCACAGGTCAGATTCACACGCGCATCGAGGGCCGCGACTTCACGCCCACCGAGCAGCGCGTCATCATGCGTCTGCTCGACGTGATCTTCGAGGAGATGCAGAAGGCCTGGAGCCCGGTCTACCCGCTGAAGTTCGAATACGTCCGTTCCGAGATGAACACGCAGTTCGCCAACATCTGCACGCCGACCGAGGTGGTCGTGGCGACGAGTTTCACCATCGACCTCGGTTCGGGTGGCGGGGATATCTTCGTGTGCCTGCCGTACTCGATGTTGGAGCCGATCCGCGATGTCATCTACAGCACCTTCCAGGCGGATCGTGCCGAGACGGACATGCGCTGGGTCAAGCTGATGACACAGCAGGTCCAGACCGCCAAGGTGGATCTCGTGGCCAATCTGGCGACGGCGTCCCTCACGCTGAGACAGGTGATGGATCTCGAGATCGGGGACGTGATTTCGCTGAACGTTCCGGACACCCTCACGGCAGAGGTCGACGGCATCGGGGTGGTCGAGTGCCGGTACGGTGTGTCGAACGGGCAATACGCGCTGAAGGTCGAACGAGTGCTGTCGCACGAAGACGATCAAGCGGGGGACGCAAATGGCTGACGAAGAGCAGGACGACATCTCCGCCGACGACTGGGCTGCTGCGCTGGCGGAACAGCAGTCTTCGGCGCCCGAGCCCGCTGCGGAGGCGGCGTCACCCGCCAGGACGGGGGGGGTCTTCCAGGAGCTGAAGCCGGAAGCGCTCGCCAGCGTCCCGTCTTCGAAGCTCGACATGATCCTCGATATCCCGGTGACGCTCACCGTGGAACTGGGACGCACGAAGATCGCCATCCGCAACCTGCTTCAGCTCGCGCAGGGCTCCGTGGTGGAACTCGACGCTCTCGCCGGCGAGCCCATGGATGTCCTGGTGAATGGTTGCCTGATCGCGCAGGGAGAGGTCGTCGTGGTGAACGACAAGTTCGGCATCCGGCTGACCGACATCATCACGCCGGAGGAAAGGCTCCGCGGCCTCAACAAATGATCCGTCTGGCCGCGATCGCGCTGCCGATCGCGCCGGCGCTTGCGAGTGCCGCCGAAACGGTGCCGCCGTCCGGAACGCTCACGACCCTGCTGCAGGTTCTTCTCGGACTGGGTGTCGTCATGGCGGCCATTGCCGGGGCTGCATGGCTCGCGCGCCGCTATCTTCCCGGGGGCGGAATGGGCAGCGGACCCGTCCGGGTGGTAGGGGGCGTGATGGTCGGCCCGAAGGAACGCGTGGTCGTCGTGGAAGTGAACGATACCTGGCTCGTCCTGGGCGTCACGGCGACCCAGGTGAACGAATTGCACACGCTGCCGCGGCCCGCCCACGCGTCCACGTCGACTCCTTCGTCCGTGTTCCCTCCTCCTGGTTCCGCCCTGGCGCGCTGGTTGCGCGCCGGCAGCGGTCGCGAGTCGTGACGCCGGGCCGCAGCGGCCTCCACTGCATCGATGCATCGCGGTTGCCGCCGACCGACCCCGTATAATCGGTCGGCATGAGCGCTGTCCTGCGAGTCATCCTTCCGCTTCTCCTGATGGGCACGTGGGCCGGTACCGCGATGGCCCAGGCAGGCCTGCCCGCCTTCACGTCCGCACCGGGCCCTGGTGGCACTCAGACCTACTCCCTGTCGTTGCAGACGCTGCTGTTTCTCACGGCGCTCACCTTCCTGCCCGCGGTACTGCTCATGATGACGAGCTTCACACGGATCATCATCGTGCTGTCGCTGTTGCGGCAGGCGCTGGGCACCATCCAGACGCCGCCGAACCAGGTCCTCGTGGGCCTGTCGCTGTTCCTCACCTTCTTCGTGATGGCGCCGGTGTTCGACCGCATCTACACCGAGGCCTATCAGCCGCTCTCGGACGAGAAGATCCAGCTCAACGATGCCTTGAACCGTGCCGCCGTGCCGCTCAAGACGTTCATGATGCGGCAGACGCGCGAATCGGATCTCGCCCTGTTCGTCAAGCTGTCGGAGTCGCCGCAGCCCAAGGGACCGGACGACGTCTCGATGAAGGTTCTGGTTCCGGCCTATGTGATCTCCGAGTTGAAGACGGCATTCCAGATCGGGTTCGTCGTCTTCATCCCGTTCCTCATCATCGACCTCGTCGTCTCCAGCGTGCTGATGTCGATGGGCATGATGATGCTGTCGCCCGTCATCATCTCGCTGCCGTTCAAGCTGATGCTGTTCGTTCTGGTCGATGGCTGGAATCTGCTGATCGGCTCGCTGGTGCGAAGCTTCTACGTCTAGGGGGCACTGATCGATGCATGCCGTCGCGATGGAGGAACCGGACGCGGACGATGCGAACTGCCGGACCGCCGCGAGCCCGAGATCCGCGCGGCTGCGGTGGGCAATGCCGGCGGCCCGCCGATATCTTGCCCTGCGGCTCGCGCCACACGGCGAAAATCAGTAGCCAAGGAGAGCCGCATGTCGCCACAGTTCGTGATTTCCCTCATCCAGCAGGCGCTGGAGGTGCTCGTGCTCGTCTCGGCGCCGCTGCTTCTCACCGCGCTCGGCGTCGGACTGCTGGTGAGCATCTTCCAGGCCGCGACGCAGATCAACGAGATGACGCTTTCGTTCATCCCCAAGCTGCTTGCCATGTTCGTGGTGATCATCCTGGCTGGCCCCTGGATGCTGTCCACGCTGGTCGATTACACGCGCCAGCTCTTCTCGTCGATCCCCCAGGTGATCGGCTAGCGGAACGCGAGGGGGAGGCGGGGTGGCCACGTGATCGAGCTCGCGGTCGCGCAGCTCCAGCCGCTGCTCGTCTCGGTGGGCTGGCCGTTCGTCCGCATCCTCGCCTTCTTCTCCACCGAGCCCGTGCTTGGCAACCGGTCGGTCCCGGTACGGGTCAAGGTCGCCCTGTCGGTGTTCGTGGCAATCCTGGTGTCGGGCGCCGTGCCCGGGCCGGCCGGCGTCGAACCGTTCTCTGCCGCCGGTCTTCTCGTTCTCGTTCAGCAACTCGTGATCGGTGTGGCCATGGGCTTTGCTGCACGCATCACGGTATCCGCAGCGGAGATGGCCGGACAACTGGCGGGGCTTCAGGTCGGTCTGGGTTTCGCCGTGTTCTTCGATCCTCAGGGATCGGGTCAGACGCCCGTGGTCGCGCAGTTCTACGGCATCATCGCCGTGCTCACACTGCTCGCCACCAACGGTCACTACACGCTTCTCACCGCGCTGGTGGAGAGTTTTCGCACGTTGCCCATGACGCCGGAGCCCATCTCCGGCCGGGGCTTTCTCACGCTCGTGACATGGGGGGGCGAGATATTCAAGGCGGGTCTCATGATGTCGATGCCCGTCGTCGGGGCTCTGCTGGTGGCCAACATCGCGATCGGCATCCTCACCCGTGCCGCTCCCCAGCTCAACATCTTCGCCGTGGGCTTTCCGGTGACGCTGGCCCTGGGATTCGTGATGCTGTACCTGTCTGTGCCACTGATCGTACCCGCCATCGAATCGCTCGAATCGGCGACGGCAGCAGCCATCATGCGGATTCTCGAACAGCTGAGGCCTGCTCCATGACCGTTGCGCCATCCTCTCCAGACCACAGCATGGATGATGCTTCTCCCTGGATCGTCCGCTGGGCCGGACTCGTGCGTCCCGGAGGGTCCGTGCTCGACCTCGCCTGCGGGGCAGGCCGCCACAGCCGCTGGTTCGCGCGACGGGGGCATCCGGTCACCGCCGCGGACCGGGACAGGACGATCGCCGACTGGGCGTCGCGCGAGACAGGTGTGGTCAGCGTGGTCGCGGACCTCGAGGGCGGGCCCTGGCCCTTCACCGACCGGCAGTTCGATGCGGTCGTCGTGACGAACTACCTGCACCGTCCCCTGTTCACCGCGATTCTCGATTCGATCGCACCGGGCGGGGTCCTGATGTACGAAACGTTCGCGGTGGGCAACGAGAGATTCGGCAAGCCCTCCAACCCCGCGTTCCTGCTACGGCATGGCGAATTGCTCGAGGTCGTCCAAGGGCAGTTGCGGATCGTCGCGTACGAGGACGTCGAACTCGCCGGGCCTCGCCCGGCCATGGTGCAGCGAATCGTGGCAATGCGGGACTGATTCTCGGCCCAACCGCAGGAAACACCGGTTTCGGGAGGTCCCTTCGGTTAAAATCGCGCCTTTCCGGAGGGTCCAACATGTTGACAGGCAGTCTGGTCGCCATCGCAACGCCGATGACGGACGAGGGAGGCCTCGATCTAGACGCGTTCCGCCGCCTGGTCGAATTCCACATCAAGGAAGGCACGCAAGGCATCATCGCCGTCGGCACCACCGGCGAATCGCCCACGGTGGACTTCGACGAACATTGTCTGCTGATCCGGACCGCCGTGGAGCAGGCAGCGGGGCGTGTTCCGGTCATCGCCGGCACCGGCGCCAACAGCACGCGCGAAGCCATCGAACTGCAGCGCTTCGCCAGGTCGTCCGGCGCTTCCATGGCGCTGTCCGTGGTCCCCTACTACAACAAGCCCTCCCAGGAAGGTCTCTACCGCCATTTCAAGGCGATCGCGGAATCGACCGATCTGCCGACCATTCTTTACAACGTGCCGGGACGTACCGTCGCCGATCTGCACAACGACACCGCGGTGCGCCTGTCCCAGGTCCGCAACATCGTGGGCATCAAGGACGCCACCGGCAACTTGGAGCGCGGTGCCGATCTGCTCCGCCGCCTGCCCAAGGATTTCGCCGTTTACAGTGGCGACGATGGAACCGCGCTCGCGCTCATGCTCATGGGCGGCCATGGAGTGATCTCGGTCACGGCGAACGTGGCACCCCCGCGCCATGCGCGAGATGTGCGATGCCGCTCTTGCCGGGAACCTCCGGGCCGCTCGCGCGATCAACGATAGGTTGATGGGTCTGCACAAGAACCTTTTCGTGGAAGCCAATCCGATTCCGGTCAAGTGGGTGCTGGAGGAGATGGGCCTGCTCGGTCCCGGCATCCGCTTGCCGCTCACGCCGCTCTCTTCCCAGTTCCACTCCATCGTTCGCGACGCGATGGACCAGGCGGGGATCTCCCGCGCCGTCGCCACAGCCTGAGAGTTCTCCATTCGATGTTCAATCATTCGCAATCGCCGCTTGTCAGGAGTGCCGCCATGCGGACGGTACTGTGTTCCGTGGTCGCGGCTGTCCTCGCGGCCGGTTGCTCCGGCGCGCTGGACGGCAAGAAGATCGACTACAAGTCGGCCGACAAGCTGCCGCCCCTGGAAGTGCCTCCCGATCTTTCGTCTCCGGGTGCCAATACGCGTTACTCGGTGCCTGACGGACCCGCCGGCGACAAGACCACGTACTCCGAGTACGAGAAGTCCCGGGCCGCGCAGGGAACGGCCGTCCCCGTTCAGGCGGGTGTGCTTCCTCCGGCCCCTGACCGGGTCCAGATGCAGCGCGCCGGCATCCAGCGGTGGCTGGTCGTGAAGGCCCCGCCGGAACAGGTCTGGCTCACCGTGAAGGATTTCTGGCAGGAGAACGGATTCCTGATCGCGGAGGAGGACCCCAAGGTCGGTTACATGGAGACGGACTGGGCGGAATTGCGGGCCAAGATCCCCGTCGGCGGTCTCACCGGGTTGCTCAACAAGGCGCTCGATTCGGTCGTGTCGCTGCCGGAACGCGACAAGTTCCGCACGCGCCTGGAGCGGAGCGCGGACGGCACGGCCACCGAGGTCTTCGTCAGCCACAAGGGCATGGCGGAGGTCTACTACCGCGAACGCGACAACAACACCCGCTGGCAGGTACGTCCTTCCGATCCGGAACTGGAAGCGACGATGCTGGGCAAACTCGCGGTGCGTCTCGGTACCCAGGAACAGCAGGTGAAGGCGCTGGCGACCGTGGCCGATACGGCCGCGCCCCGGGCGTCACTGGTGAAATCGGACGTGGGCAGCGCGGTATCGCTTACGGACGGCTTCGACCGGGCCTGGCGCAGGGTCGGCCTTGCCCTGGACCGCAGCGGTTTCACGGTCGAGGACCGCAACCGGGCCGATGGCATCTACTTCGTGCGCTACCAGGATCCCGAAGCCGAGGCTCCTCGCCGGAAAGGAGCCTCCAAGCTTGCCTTCTGGCGCAGCGACGAGAAGAAGGGGCCGGAGGAATTCAAGATCCAGGTCGCCTCGCCCAAGGGGGGCAGCGGCTCGGAGGTGAGGGTTCTCACGCAGGCCGGCGCCGCCGACGAAAGCGACACGGCAAAACGCATCCTCGCGCTGCTCGTCGAACAGTTGAAATAGCGGTCGCCGCCGGCGATGCGCTTCGCGTATCTGGGCAGCGGCAGTCAGGGCAACGGCCTGCTGGTGGAGTCGCAGGGGAGCAGGGTTCTGCTCGACTGTGGCTTCACCCTCAAGGAAACGACGGCCCGGCTGGCGCGCCTCGGAGTCGCAGCCGGGGACATCTCCGCGATCGTCGTGACGCACGAGCATGACGATCACCTGGGCGGAGTGGGCCGGCTTGCTCGCAAGTACCGTGTTCCCGTCTGGGCCACTTACGGAACGGTGCGCTGCTCTGCGGGGAGTCTCGAGGGTGTCGATCTCCGCTTCATCGAGGGCTATCGGGCCTTCTCCGTCGGTGCCCTGAACGTTCAGCCCTATCCCGTACCCCACGATGCGGGGGAGCCGGCCCAGTTCGTCTTCGGCGATGGCCATCGGCGCCTGGGTGTGCTCACCGACGCCGGGGTGACGACCGATCACATGCGCGAGGTTCTGACCGGTTGCGACGCTCTCGCCCTGGAATGCAACCATGACCTCGACTTGTTGCGTGCAGGACCTTACCCGCCGTCGCTGAGGCAACGTATCGCAGGCAGATTGGGGCACCTCGACAACGGCACCGCCGCCCGCTTTCTGGCAAGCCTGGACCGGTCGCGTCTCCAGCACGTCGTCGCGGTCCATCTCTCTCTGCAGAACAACGCACCCGATCTGGCTCGGGCCGCGTTGGCGGAGGCGTTGGGGTGTTCGACCGACTGGATCGGAGTTGCCGACCAGTTCGAGGGCCTGGACTGGCGGCAGATCGCCTGAGGGACCATGCGCCACCTTTGCGGGGCGCGTCCGCCGGAACGAAAAAAAGGCCGGTTCTTTCGAACCGGCCCTTCAGCACGAAGCGGGCGACTGCCCGCTCGAGATTACTTCTTCTCTTCGGGCTTCTGCTCGGCGGGCGCGGCGGCGGGAGCAGCAGCGTCAGCCGGCTTGGCGGCGTCGGCCGGAGCAGCAGCGTCGGCCGGCTTGGCCGCGTCGGCGGGCGCCGGAGCAGCGGGCGCGGGCTCGGCGGGCTTTTCCGCAGCGGGAGGAGGAGGCGGGGGCGCCGGTTCTTCTTTCTTGCCGCAAGCGGCGAGGCCAAGGGCCAACAGGGCAGCGATCAGGAGAGCGCGAGTCATGTGAGTTCAGTCCCAATAAGTGAAACGAGTGAAGCGAACGGTAAAACCATCGGCAAATCAATCCAGTCTGTCGCACTGCACAAGCGATTCGGGAAGCACGACACCACATCCCGACAAGTACTTATGAACAACTCATGCATGCGAACGCGCGGAGTGTAACAGGATCTTACAAACTATTTCCAGAGGTAACGCGCAAAAAAATCACAGTCCGAGGGTCGTCGCGGGGCTTGCAGGATCCGACGCTGCCCAGATTTCGAGGAACCGCTCGGTCAAGGGCTTGGTCTCCGCCGGCGCGTTCAATGCGAAGGCAGCTCGCGGCGAGTCCACGTGGAACCGGTGAAGAAAATGGCGGTCGTCCACGATCGTCAAGGGATCCTGCGCGTGACGGGCTTCGGGCCGGGTCTCACGCACACTGATGACGTGGGCGAAGGTTTCCATGAGGACCGCCAGGCGAGGGCAGTCACGTCTGAGGGTGGAGGCGTCATGCAAGGCGATTCGGAACTCGTTGCGCGGGCTCGCCAGACAGAACGCGCGCAGGGAATCGATTCGGGCCGGACGGTTCCAGGCCGGGCTCAGCGACCGATCGAACAGCAGGATCCGCCGTCGCGCAGCGGCAGCATCAGATCCGCGCATTCCTCCAGCTCGGCTTGACTGGAAACGGAGCGTTCCAGTTTCATTTCGGACGATGAGTCGCTCATGATCACTTCCTTCTCGACGAACGAACGGTGAGGGGCCGCATGCGCCGGCAACCGGGATCAGGCCGGCGGATCCATGACGATGAAACCGCTCGCATACCACTCCCGCAACAGCTCTGCCAGGGGGCGTGGAACATCGCCCACCAGCGCATGACGCGAGTCCGACAGTTCGCGAAGGACGGCCGGGATTCCGCGGGGAAAGCGATAGGGCTCGCCGTTGAGAAACACGGTCCGGCTCCCGTACAGCATCGACGATTTCCTGTGCAGGCGGGTGCTTCGCCGGCAGAGCAGCCGCGCGAACGCGGCCGGACCGGGGACGCTCGCCGGCGGATCGAAGAACACCTGCGGTTTCGGCTCGGACAGGTAGCGTCCAAGGAATTCCTCGACGTCCCTGCGCTGCCACCTCACTTTCCGGATGGCGTCGCTGGCCGCATCGATCAACCGGGAAGGTAGTCTGCCGGGTGCGCGCGTCGGCGCAGCACCGGGATCCGCGTACCGCCCGGGCAGCTCCACCCTTTCGGCCAGGTCAGCGAGGAACTGCCCGGCCATTTCGGTGCAGGCAGGTGCACGAAAGCCGATGGAGTACGTGAGGCATTCGTCGAGGGCCACGCCGTCGTGCGCGTACTTGGGGGGAGGTACAGCATGTCGCCGGATTCGACGATCCACTCCCGCGAGGGCTCGAATCGCTTGAGGATCTTGATGGGAAGATTCTCCACAAGTGACAGATCGGCCTGGGAACCGATCTGCCAGCGGCGCCGGCCGGGACCCTGAAGCAGGAAGACGTCGTACGAGTCGAAGTGCGGTCCGACGCCACCGCCGGGCACCGCGTAGCTCACCATGAGATCGTCCAGCCGGGCGTGCGGCAGGAATCCGAACCGGTCGAGAAGTGCGGCGCCTCGATCATCGTGAAGATTCACTCCCTGCGCGAGCAGAGTCCAGTCGTGTTCCGGCAGCTTGGCCAGCTCCCGCGGCCGGAACGGCCCGTGCCGCAGTTCCCACGAGTTGTCGTGCCGGATGACGAGTCTGGACTCGACGTCGTCACGCTGGGCGAGCGCGAACATGCCGCGCCGGTCGAGGAATCCCGTGGAAGCCGGGCAACGCCTGCCGAACCAGATGTGCCCTGCGGTGCCAGTACGTTCGCATGAACGCCGCCGGCGTCGATCGGCCCAGAAGCGGGGTGGCAGAAGCAGATTTCGTGGCCCTGGCAGTCATCGTCTCTTCGTGGGGAGATGCGCAATTCAATTCAGTTAGAATCGATCGTGACGTGATCGAGGAGCCGCCGTCAATGCTGAAGGAAGGAGACCCCGCGCCTCGTTTCGACCTGCCCGATGCGGAAATGAACATGGTCAGTCTGGATTCGTTCCTGGGCAGGAACCACGTCGTGCTTTACTTCTACATCAAGGATGACACGCCGGGCTGCACCATCGAGGCCATCGATTTCAGCGACCTCGAGGACTCCTTCAAGCGGCATCACGCGATCGTCCTCGGGGTCAGCATGGACGACTGCCTGGCGCACGGCGCCTTCCGCGACAAGCATGGCATCGCCGTGGAACTGTTGTCGGATCCCGACGGAGACGTGTGCCGCCAGTACGGCGTGCTGGTGGAGAAGGAATTCGAAGGGGGACGCCGCCGCTGCGTGCAGCGATCCACTTTCGTCATCGATCGCCGGGGGCACGTCGTGCGTGCCATGTATGGCGTGAGCCCGCGGGGCCACGCCCACGAAGTCTTGAACGTCCTGAAAGGAATGCAATGAGCGTTGCCATAGAAAAGAACACCGTCGTCTCCCTGAGCTACGAACTGGCCGATACCGACGGCGTCGTGCTCGAAAAGACCGACAGTCCCATCACCTATCTGCACGGCGGACATCACGGAATTTTTCCGCGTGTGGAGGAAGCGCTGGAGGGCAAGCGCGCCGGCGACGAATGTTCCGTGCGGCTGGAACCTGAAGATGCCTTCGGCGACTACGACGCGCAGTTGATCCGCATCGAGGCACGCAACCTGTTTCCCAAGAACGTCGCGGTGGGCATGCAGTTCCAGGGCACGTCGCAGGAATCCGGGCACGTGACGGTATACACGGTCACCGACGTCACGGACGACAAGGTGGTCGTCGACGGGAATCATCCGCTCGCCGGCAAGGCGCTGCAGTTCTCCTGCACGGTCACCGAAGTGCGCAAGGCCTCCCGGGAAGAGATCTCCCACGGGCACGCGCACGGCCCCGGCGGACATCACCACCACTGAACAGGCATCGCGCGATCCCGCCCGGCGGGATCGCGCGATGCCTCACTCGACCTTCTGCAGTTTCCCGCGCGCGTCCGCAAACGACCGCGAATTGCGGTCATCGCGAAACACGATCGGCTTGACCCCGGCCGGCAGTTGCGGAGCCTGCGCTCTCGCGACCGCTTCCGTGATGAGTTCGTGGTGAGGAGAGAGATCGCAGACCGGATCTGCGTTGGCGGGGTCCCCGGTAAGCATGAAAGCCTGGCAACGGCAGCCGCCGAAGTCCTTCTCCTTCTCCGGGCACGTGCGGCAAGGCTCCTTCATCCAGCCGTCTCCCCGGTAGGCGTTGAAGCCCGGCGAGTCGTACCAGATCCAGCGCAGATCGTGATCCTTCACGTTGGGGAAGGAGAGGCCCGGCAGCATCCGCGCTTCGTGACAGGGCAGCACCACGCCATCGGCCGCGATGTTGACGAAGATCGATCCCCAGCCATTCATGCAGGCCTTGGGGCGCGATTCGTAGTAGTCGGGATTGACGAAGTAGATCTTCATCTTGTCGCCGACCTTCGCGCGGAATGCGTTGGTCACGGCTTCGGCATGCTGCAACTGTTCCCGTGTGGGCATCAGTTGCTCGCGATTCTCCATCGCCCACGCGTAGAACTGCGTGTTTGCCAATTCGACGAACTCCGCACCCAGAGTCTCGGCCATCTCGAGAATCTGCTGCGTGTGATCCAGGTTGTGCCTGTGCATCACGCAGTTGAAGACCATCGGATAGTCGTATTTCTGGATGAGATCCGCCGCGCGCTTCTTCAGCTCGAACGTCTTGGTGCTGGAGAGCCAGTCGTTCATCTCGCGCGAGGAGTCCTGGAACGAGAGCTGGATGTGGTTGAGGCCGCCCTCCTTGAAGGCGGCGATCCGTTTCTCGGTGAGTCCGATGCCCGACGTGATGAGGTTCGTGTAATAGCCCAGGCGTCCGGCTTCCGCGATGATGACTTCGAGGTCGTCGCGCATCAACGGCTCGCCCCCGGACAGGCCGAGCTGCACCAGTCCCAGCTCGCGACCCTGCCTCAGCACCCGCAGCCATTCCTCGGTCGTCAGTTCGGGGCCGTATCCGGCGTAGTCGACGGGGTTGTAGCAGAAGACGCAGTGCAAAGGGCACTTGTACGTCAGCTCCGCATTGAGCCAGTGCGGACTACTGGGCGTTCGCGGGGCGGATCCAGCCGTTCCCATGTGCCACCTCCAGGAAATCCACCACGTCGGCACGCAGATCCGGCGCCTCCGGAAATGCCGACTGGAGAGCCTCGACGATGCTGTCGAGACTCTTCGTGCCGTCCACCCGCTTCATGATCTCGCCGGCGCTGCCGGGCAGTTTCACCATGCCTTCGGGGTACAGGAGCACGTGACAGTTCTGCGCGGGTTCCCACTGGAACCGGAAGTACTTCGCGATCGACAGCGGTACGGAGTGATCGAAGGCGACACGCCTGGGCTCGCCCATGTCAGCCCACCCGGTGCGCGCCGATGCCGTAGTTGACCATCATCGCGTCGCACATGGTCCACAGCACATCCAGCTTGAACTGCACGATGTCCAGCGCACGCTGCTGCTGTTCGCGGGTGCGGAAGTAATCAAGCGTCACCCGCAGCCCATGCTCGACATCGCGGCGTGCTTCCGACAGGCGCTTGCGGAAGTAGGCGTACCCCGACTGGTCGATCCATGGATAGTGCTGCGGCCAGTTGGCCAGGCGTTCCTTGTGGATCTCCGGCGCGAAGAGTTCGGTGAGGGAGGAGCACACGGCTTCCTGCCATGGCCGGGTGCGGGCGAAGTTGATGTATGCATCCACCGCGAAGCGGACGCCGGGCAGCACGTGCTGGAGCGAGGTCACTTCGGAGCGCTGCAATCCCACCGCGTCGGCGAGCGTGAGCCACGCTTCGATGCCGCCTTCGTCGCCTGCCGTGCCATCGTGATCGATGATGCGCTGGATCCACAACCGCCGATGATCGCGGTCCGGCATGTTGGACATCACCGCGGCGTCCTTCACCGGGATCGCGATCTGGTAGTAGAAGCGATTGCACACCCATCCCTGGATCTGCTCGCGGGACAGCTTGCCGCTGTTCATCGCCACGTGGTACGGGTGATAGATGTGGTACCGGCTGCCCTTCGCACGCAACTGCTGTTCGAATTCTTCCCGGGTCCAGGGCAGGTTCTCGGCCATTCCCATGAGCGTGTTCCTCAGATCTCGATGTCCATTCCGTCGAACGCGATCTCGATGCCCGCCCTTGCGAGCGCGGCGCGCTCCGGCGAGTCCTCGTTCAGGATCGGATTGGTGTTGTTGATGTGGATGAGCACCTTGCGGCGCGCGCGCAACGGCGTCAGCACTTCCATCATGCCGCCCGGACCAGACTGCGGCAGATGGCCGATGTCGCGGGCCCGCTTGCGGGAGATGCCCAGCGTGACCATTTCGTCATCGGTCCAGAAGGTCCCATCCACCATGACGCAGTCCGCCGTCTCCAGATAGGGCTTCAGATGAGGTTCGATCTCTCCCAGGCCGGGGGCGTAGAACAGCGATCCGCCGGTTCGTGCATCCCGGATGAACATGCCGATGTTGTCGCCGTCGTGCGGATTGTCGCGGTGCGGAGAATAGGGAGGCGCCTTGCTCCTGAGCACTACTGAGGTGAACTGCAGCTGTTCGGCACCGGGAATCTCGAAGCGGTTCTCCGGTTCCACCGGAATGCGGTGCCAGTGCACGCCGCAGTAGTGCCCGAGAATGTTGAACAACGGATTTCCCGTGGTCATGTCCTCTCGGACCATGTCCGTGCAGTACAGTTCGAGTGGCTTGCCTTCGCGCAGCATCAGCAGGCCGGTGGTGTGATCGATCTGCCCGTCCATGAGCACCACGGCCCGGATGCCGGTGTCCCGCAACGAGCGCGCGGGCTGCAGCGCGGGAAAGGACTTGATCTGCGCGAGGATGTCGGGGGATGCGTTGAACAGCACCCAATCGACGCCATTGCCGCTCACCGCGATGGACGACTGAGTCCTGGCCGATGCCCGCATCGTTCCCTTGCGCAGACCGTCGCAGTTGGGACAGTTGCAGTTCCACTGGGGAAATCCGCCGCCCGCGGCGGCACCCAGAACACGGATCTTCATGACTTTGCCTGGACTTGATCGAGCGATTCAGCGCCGGGGCAGGCGCCTGGACACGCGAAGGATCCGGGGGACCCTTCGCGGACCGTCGTCGCGAATCAGCGATTCGCGATGTACATCGTGACTTCGAATCCGAAACGCATTTCGGTGTATTCAGGCTTGCTCCACATGATGACCTCCAGGTGATAGAGAGTTCAGGGATGAGCGGCACTGCAATGCCGCTCTTCTCGGAGTCGTCGGTCCCATCCTGTTCCGCACCCCGGCAGAGGGCTTCCGGGATCGGCATCGACGACTCCTGGGACGCAAGTCTCTTGCATGCGGCAGCACCTTCCCTCGAAAAAATCAGCAATGTGGTCTCATGAAATTCATGAGTTTCGCGGCCCGGCGCGCGGGTGATGATTCACGGCTCTGAGCGCCGCGCCAGTTCGTTGCACGACAGCACGTACGGCGCGGTGTCGTCCTCGCGCAACTCGCCGTGGTATGCCGACCGCTCGTTCATCGCGGCCTTTGCCGTCTCGTTGCTCGCACACGTTCTGTTCGTTGCATTCGGGCCCGAGGTCCGCAGGCCGCAGGCGCGCAAGACGGAAGTCGTCGAGATCCGCCTGATCGAACCCGCGAAACCGCCGCCACCGCCGCCCGAGCCACCACCTGAACCGGTGGTGAAGCCGAAGCCCGCGCCGAAGCCTGTGAAGCTTGCCAAGGGAAAGCCCCCGCGCAAGGCCGCATCTGCGCCCCGGCTTTCTGCGAAGGCGGATCTACCTCCGCCATCGCTTCCGGCTCCTCCGGCAAGCCCTGTCCAGCCGCGCATCGATACCGCGCCGAGAATTGCAGGGACTGTCCGGCCCGAGGTCGGGGCTGCTGCGCCCCGGCTCGATCCGCGTCAGCTCGCCGTTCCGGACGCCACGGTACTTCCCCAGCCGGCACGTTCCGAATCGCGTCCCCTCGCAGGCGCGAAGGCCGTGCCGGACCTGCGGGCAGCGCCGAGGCTTCAGGCGTCGACCGACGTTCCCAGGCTCACGGCCCCTTCGGTGCAGGCCAGTGCGGACGTACCCGCAGCGCGCAGGCCCGATCCGGTGGCTGCCCCGAAGCCGTCCTTGCAACCGGAGATCCGCGCGGCGATCCGTCCGGAGGCGTCGACCGACGTTCCCAGGCTCACGGCCCCTTCCGTGCAAGCCAGTGCGGACGCACCCGCGGCGCGCAGGCCCGATCCGGTGGCTGCCCCGAAGCCGTCGCTGCAGCCGGAGATCCGCGCGGCGATCCGTGCGGAAGCATCGCTCGACGTTCCGCGGGCGGGTGCGGCGGTCCCCGCTCCGCGCGAGGATCATCGTGCGCCCCACCGGGTGGAGGCCGTTGCGCCGGCACGTCCGGAGCTCAAGCCGGATGTTCGTCCGGATCCCCGTCCCGATGTCCGGCCCGCGGTGGCCGCTGCGCCGTCGGCTCGTCCCCCGGTCGAAACCCGCCCCGACGGTGCCGCGCCCGCCATCGTGGCCCGTCCTGCCGAGTCTGCGCGTGCTCCCGCGCGAAGCGAAACGGTGGTTGTTGCCAAGCCCGCCGTATCCGTCATGCCGGATGCGCACGAGAGCGTCGAAGGGCCGCGGTCGACGGCTGCCCCGGTGCTGCGGACGGAATCCTCGCCGGTGTCCAGACCCGCGCCTGTGCCCATCGTGCGGCCCGAGACGCGTCCCGCCGAGCGTCCCGTGATCGCCGAAGCACCCGCCCGCGACACCCCGGTCGCTGTGGCGCCCCTGGACCGGCCCGTGCCTCCCATCAAGCCGGTTCCCGAGGCACATCGAGTGGAGACACGGCCCGAGGTGACGCGGACCGCGCGTCCCGACGTCGCCCTGGAGAAACCGGCCACGGCCAGATCCGCGGACGTCGTACCTCCGGCATCTTCCGCCGCGCGGCCGGAACTCCAGGCCGCGCGGACGGAGCCTGCCAAGGAACCGCGTCCTGCCATCAGCGTGGATCGCCCCGCCATCGTCGTGAGCGCGGCGGCCCCGGGGCGGCCCAAGCCCTCGGCCGTGCCTTCGCTGCCCGCCGCGCCCGTTCTGGGACGAGGAAAACCCGAATCGGCGCATGCTTCCGGTCCGCAGGCCGCGGCGGAAGGCACCTCGCGTCCCGAGATCGCACCGGTCCCGGGCACGGGCGCCGTGGATCGTGCCGCATTGGAAGCGTACGGTCTGCGTCTGTCCCGCGAGATCGGCAAGGACCAGCGCTATCCCAAGCGGGCGCAGATGACGGGACAGCAGGGAACCACCGAGGTCCTGGTCCGGATGGGGCGCGATGCGAAGATCAAGGACGTGACGGTGGCGAAGTCCAGCGGGTTCGCGCTGCTGGACGAGGAAGCCATCGAGAAGGTCAAGCGGGTCCGGACGCTGCCCAGGCCGCCCGACGACTTCAAGGGCAGGGAATTCACCGTCATGATCCCCATCGTGTTCCGACTGGAGTGACCCCGTGAACGACGCACCGGCGAATGCGGCCACAACGCTCTTTCCGCCCATCGAGCCGTATCGCGCCGATCTGATTGCCGTCGATGGCGGTCACCGGCTGTACGTGGAGCAGTGCGGCAATCCGGACGGCGCGCCGGTGCTCTTTCTCCACGGGGGGCCCGGCAGTTGCATCAAACCCGACCACCGCCGCTACTTCGATCCTTCGCAACACCGGATCGTGCTGTTCGATCAGCGTGGCTGCGGCCGCAGCGCGCCCTCCGGCGCAACGGCGTTCAACACGACCGCGCACCTCATCCAGGACATCGAGCGCATTCGCGAACTGCTGGGCGTGGGTCGCTGGATGATGTTCGGGGGTTCCTGGGGAAGCACGCTCGCGCTGGCCTATGCGCAGGCACATCCCGCAAGGGTGAGCGCGCTCGTGCTGCGCGGAATCTTCACCGCCTCGCGTTCGGAACTCGAATGGTATTTCGCCGGATTGCGCCAGTTCATTCCCGATGCCTGGGACGCTCTTCACGAGGTGGCACCCCGCGCAACCTGGCCGCAACTCGTGAGCCTCTACCATGAACTGCTTCAAGGCGCCGATCGTCCGCGGGCCCTCGCTGCGGCCGCGCGCTGGAATGCCTACGAGTCGGCCATCATGTCCATCGGCGAGGGATCGTCGGTGTCGCCAGCGGCGACGTCCGACGATGGAGCGCTCGCCCGAGCCCGCGTGCAGGTGCACTATCTCAAGCACGGCTGCTTCCTGCGCGACCGCCAGCTTCTCGATGACGTCCACCGGATCGCGCACCTTCCGTGCATCCTCCTGCACGGGGCCATGGATTTCGTCTGTCCGCCGGTCACCGCCGTCGAACTCTCACGGCGTTGGCCCGGCGCCCGGCTTGTGATGATCCCGTCGGCGAAGCACGCGTCGTCGCACCCCGCGTTCGAACGCGAACTCATGGCCGCGGCCGGGTCCTTGCGCGCACTGGCACGCGCGTGATGTGCCCATGAGCCTTCACTTCCGGATCAACCTGCTGATCACCGTTCTCACGGTGCTGTTCACGGCAGCGGTGCTGAACATCGTGGTGGAAGACACGCGGCGATCCATCCGGGAGGAGATGGAGGGCGCCAACCGGGTCACGCTGCAACTTCTGTCCACCGTGATTCGCGATGCCCAGGTGGTTTCCCGCGAGGAGGGCGACATGCAGGACGTCCTGCTGTCGTTCCTTCGAGAACTCGGCCGTGTCCGGGCGCACGAGATCAAGCTCTTCGACACCGATGGCGCGGAGGTCTACACGTCACCTCCCTCGGTGTACAAGGTGGGCCGTTCGGCGCCGGATTGGTTCGTGCGCCTGGTCCGTCCCCGCCTGCCGGTCGTCAATCTGCCCGCGCATGGTGCCAACGTGACGGTGACCGTCGATGCCTCCCGGGCAGTTCTCGACGCATGGGACGACCTCAAGACGCTGGTGGCGGTCGTCGCAGCGTTTCTCGTCGCGGTCAACGTGCTGGTGTTCTTCCTGATCGGCCGCTCGTTGCGGCCGGTGGAATCCATTCTTGCGGGGCTGCAGCGCATGGAACAGGGCGATCTCTCCGCCCGCCTGCCCCGCCTGGCGACTCCGGAGTTCGAGGCGATCAGCCACACCTTCAACGGGATGGCGGAGAAGCTGGAGCGGAGTCTCGCCGAGAACCGGCGGCTCGCGCTGATCGCCCAGCAATCGAGCGACGCGATCATCATCCTCGACCTCGAAGGGCGCGTCTCCTACTGGAACCCGGCCGCCGAGCGGCTCTTCGGTTTCACCGCGGACGAGATCGTCGGCCAGCCGTCCCGTCTCCTCGTGCCGCATGACCTCCTGGCGGAACTTGCGGACCATTCGACGGCGCTGCGCCGGCGCGGAACGATCGACCACCTCGAGACCCGGCGGCGCACCCGGGACGGGCGGCAGATCGACGTCGCACTCGCTGCGGCGCCCTTGATCGATCCTTCTGCCGACGAAGTGATCGGCGAGATCTACTCCATCCGCGATGTCACCGAACTCAAGCGGGCGCGCGAGGCCGAAGCGGAACTCGAGCAGAATCGCCGTCTCACGCGGCTCATCCAGTCGAGTCTCGAGGAGGAGCGCCGCACGATTGCTCGTGAACTTCACGACGAACTCGGACAGTGCGCGACGGCCGTACGCACCATCGGGACGGTGATCGCACGGAAGACCGAATCGACGCAGCCGGACATCCATGAGGGCGCCCGGATGATCGTCGACACGGCGGGGCGCATCTACGACGCCTTGCACGGCATCATCCGGCAGTTGCGCCCCAGCGCGCTGGATCACCTGGGATTGAAGGAAGCGCTCGAGGAAGCCGTGATGCAGTGGCGAACACTGCACCCCGAGGTGGCGTTCGTGCTGGAGGTTCACGGGGACACGAACGGGCTCGGGGAGACCGTCAACATCACCGTGTACAGGATCGTGCAGGAATGTCTCAACAACATCGTGAAGCACGCCCGCGCGACGCGGGCCGAGGTGCGGGTGGACAGAACGTCCCGCCCGGGGCACGATGAATTGCGCGTGAGCGTGCGCGACGACGGGCGGGGGCTCAGCGAGCCCGATGCCCAGCGCGCCACCCGCTTCGGATTGCTCGGAATGCGCGAGCGCGCCGAGGCCCTCGGCGGCACGTTCGAACTTCGCAGCGGCGAAGGCGAGGGTCTCGCAGTGAGCGTGTCGCTGCCGCTGGACGCTGCGCTCACGCCCGACGCACCGGAAAAGATTCCAGGAAAATGAGCACGAGCGATCTCATCATCAAGGTCATGCTGGCGGACGACCATGCCGTCGTGCGCATGGGTTTCCGGTTGCTGCTGGAAGGATCGCCCGACATGCGCGTGGTGGCCGAGGCGGAAAGCGGCGAAGACGCCATCAAGCGCTATCACGAGGTGCATCCCGACGTGCTCGTGCTGGATCTCTCCATGCCCGGGATGGGGGGGCTGGAAGCGTTGTCGCGGATTCTGGCCCGGGAGCCGGGCGCGAAGATCCTGGTGCTGACGGCACACGAGGACAGCCAGCACGCCAAGAGGGTGCTGAAGGCCGGCGCGCTCGGGTATCTCTCCAAGCGGACGGCGCCCGATGCACTGATCCAGGCGATCCGGCTCGTCAATCAGGGGCGGACCTACCTCGAGCCCGCGATCGCCCAGGAGATCGCGGTGCGGCAGGTGAGCGGGGATCGCAGTCCGGTGGACATGCTGTCCGAAAAGGAATTCAAGGTGTTCCTGGCGCTCGCCCGTGGCCAGAGCGTCGCCGACATCGCTCAGGTCATGTCGCTGAGCCCCAGAACCATCGGCACCCATCTCTACAACATCAAGCAGAAACTGGGCGCCGCCAATTCCGCCGAACTGGCGATTGTTGCAATGCGTCATGGACTTATGGATCCCTGAGTCCCCGCGCGCTCATGAAAATCATGAGGCCCGTTTCAGTGTTTTGCCGTGGCGGCGGTGAGGTGCGATGCGGAGAATCGTTTCTGACCCGAACACGGTCTCCCGAAACCACCGACACGAGGATCCGATCATGTGGACCAAGCCTGAATACACCGAAATGCGCTTCGGCTTCGAAGTGACGATGTACATCGCCAACCGCTGAACGACAGCGGTCCCTTCCGACACCACCGACTCGAGGAACCGATCATGTGGACCAAACCTGAATACACCGAAATGCGCTTCGGCTTCGAAGTGACGATGTACATCGCCAACCGCTGAACCGGTTGAACGATCCCGGCGAAGGGCCGCTGTCAAAGCGGCCCTTCGCTTTTGTCCAAGATCGCGTTCGAGCCCGAGAATGCTCCGCGAACTCCGGCGGCACTGTCGTGCCGTCCTCAAGAAAACCAGCCAGTTGGAGATGTCGATGTACGGATTCCGCCCCGCAGAGGGTCTTCCTTCCCGCAGCCGCACTGCGATTGCCGTTGCGTTCGCCTGCCTTGCCATTGCCGAAGCGCAGGCTCAGAGCACCGTCCGCTCGGCGCCCGTGGTGGTCTCCGCAACCCGCACCGAGAAGTCGAGCCTCGATCTTCCGGTGGCCATCGACGCGCTCGACAATCGCGCGTTGACGGAGGCAAGGCTGGGTGCGAACGTTTCCGAGACGCTGCCTCGCGTTCCGGGCACGTATGTGCAGAACCGCGAGACCTACGCGCAGGAGCAGCAGATCGTCATCCGCGGTTTCGGCGCCCGGTCGCAGTTCGGCACCCGGGGCGTGCGGATCTACGTGGACGGGGTCCCGGCCAGCACGCCGGATGGGCAGGGCGCCAGCGGTAACTTCGATTTCGCCTCGGCCTCCCGCGTCGAGGTCATGCGAGGTCCGTTCTCCGCCCTGTACGGCAACCACTCCGGCGGCATCGTCCAGATCTTCACCGAGGACGCGCCGAAACAGCCCACGCTGTCCGGCAACCTGGCTTTCGGCAGCTTCGACACGATGCGCTACGGGCTCAAGTTCGGCGGGCGTTACGGCGACGTCGGCGTCACGGCCAGCGGCAGCTATCTTTCCACGGAAGGCTACCGCCAGCGCAGTTCGTCCGAACGCTATCTGTTCAACGCCAAATTCGACGCCAAGGTGGGCGAGTCGTCCAAGCTCACGGTCGTGGCCAACTACATGGACCAGCCGGAGGATCTCGATCCGCTGACGCTGAACGCAGCGCAGGTAGCGGCGAATCCACGCCAGGCCCGACCGGACAACGGATCCACGACCGCGGGCGGTTCCAACGAGTACAAGACACGCCGGAGCCTCGACAACAAGCAGGTCGGCCTGGTCTACGACATCAATCTCAATGCACAGGACACGGTCCGGCTCATGACGTATGCGGGTCAGCGCAACAATCTCGGCTTTCTCGCCCTTGCGGGAACGGGCGCAGCGAGTTCCGGCGGAGTTTCGGAACTCTCACGCGACTATGGCGGCGGCGGCGTGCGCTGGACCCGTAACACCGAACTGTTTGCGGGCCAGCCGCTCACGTTCACGGTGGGCGCCGATTACGACCTGGCTCTGGAAGCGCGCAAGGGATATGTCAACAACGCCGGCGTGGCAGGCATCATCAAGCGCAACGAAGACAACCGCACGCAATCCTGGGGCATGTACGGCCAGCTGGAATGGCAGCCGATCTCCACGCTGTCCACGTTCGTGGGCCTGCGCTATACGCAGGTGTCGTTCCGCTCCAAGGACTACTATCTGACCACCAATCCCGACGACAGCGGTTCGGCGAGATACGATGCGTGGACGCCGGTGATCGGAGCCCTCGTCCGGGTGACACCGCTCATCAACGTGTACGCCAACGCAGGGCGCAGCTTCGAGACGCCGACGCTGATCGAGTTGGCGTACCGCAGCACCGGAAGCGGCCTGAACTTCGCCGTCCAGCCCAGCACGAGCAATCACTACGAACTCGGCACCAAGATGCTGGTGACCGACAACCTGCGCATCAATGCCGCGTTGTTCCAGGTCTACTCGAACCGGGAGATCGTGGTGGACGCGAACATCGCCGGCCGTGCCGTCTACCGCAATGCCGGTGCGACGCAGCGATCCGGACTCGAACTGTCCGCCGACAGCGAACTGGGAGGTGGCTTCTTCGCCTACGCTGCCTATACGTATCTGCGTGCCACGTTCGAAGACGCGTTCACCAGCAACGTCGGTTCCGTGGCGAAAGGCGCGCAGCTTCCCGGCGTTCCCCGGTCGTCCCTGTATGTCGATCTCAACTGGCGTGACCCCGCCACCGGCATTTTTGCCGGCGTGGAGAACCGCTGGGTGACGAAGGTGTACGCCAACGACACGAACACGGCGTTCGCGGACGGATATCAGCTGACCGATCTGCGCACGGGTATCAACAAGGACCTGGGCGGTCTCATGGTCCAGGGCTTCGTGCGCGTGAACAATCTGTTCGGCGAGAAGTACATCGGCGCCGTGGCGGTGAACGACGGCAACGGCTACTTCTACGCGCCGGCGCCAGAGCGCAACTTCCTCTTCGGTGCGTCGGCTTCGATGAAGTTCTGAGCGGAGGCCTCCGCGGCGGTCTCATGGAGCCGTTCCAAGAGAAAAGGCCGCGTCGAGCGGCCTTTTCATTTCCTGCAGTGGGCGGACAGCCCGGGTGACTTCCCCCTCAGTGGAACGCCCCGCGACCGAGATTGAGATACTTGAGCCGCAGATGCTCCACCATCACTGCCAGCAGATTGGCCTGCAGCTCGTCGAGAACGGCATCGCTCATCCCTTCCTCGTGGAGGTCGGCCATCGTCGACCCCGGAATGCCGGCGGACAGGCGGGTCGAGAAAGAAAGCTTGCCTCCCACGCCGATCACATCGATGAGCCCGCGCGTTCGCAGTTCATGCAGCAATTGCTCTTCGGTCTGACCGGTCTTCATGAGATCGCGCAGTTCGTCGACCGTGATGCCGCCCAACCGGGCGTGATTGCGGGCTGTGCGGTACCAGTCCGGCAGCCCCAGTGGGCGCCCGGGATTGCTCCGGAGCGGCGGGGGCATCTGGCGGATCGATCCATCGGTTTGCAGAGCGCCGAGATCGACCTGTTGCGGATAACAAGGGCCGCACCGGCCCATCGTCTCGCCGGCCGACCAGTAGCGGACCACCAGATCCACATCGTTGAAGAACGTCTGCTGGATGTAATCCAGCACGTCGTCCTTGACGCCCGCTTCCCTCAACTTGCCGAAATCGGACCCCCGCAGCGCATAGGTGGTCCGGGTGGTTCGCAGTGCGCGGATGATGCTGTCGGGCGAATCGCCCTTCTGGCTGCGGGTGACCACGTCGGAGAGCAGGAAGGGTTCGCGCATGCCGGCGACCGCGCCGGTGGACACGAGGAGCAGGGCAATCAGCGCTGGCCGGCAGGCTCGCCAGATCAGTGCGGCATCAAACACGGACTCAGGGTCTCCCTCTTGAAACGTGTTGCTGGTGCGGGACGGGCAGGGCGAGAGTCTGACTGCGCGCGGCGCCGGTAAGTTGCGGCAACGCGGCAGAATCGATGGCTCCCGCCCCCGCGGAATTGCGATCCAGACCGCCCGGGGGCACAGCACATCGGGCATGAGGCAAGGCGCGCTCCTGCTCTGCGGAACACCGGAGCGTACACGGGTTTGCCTTCAGGGTCCTGCATGCCGACCGTCCATTCCTTCCGTGCAGGCGAGGCAAGAAACCCGGCAGCTGCCGTGCGTTCTTCCGTTGACGCATTCCGGCATGGTCGCGGCAAGCGCTGGCCATCATCCCACTTCCCCCGTGTACATCGTCTAGTGGTTCAAAGTTACGGACTCGACGCATGAAATGCAAGCACACCGGCCTCCGCCGTCCGCGCGCGGGATCGGAGGTATCGGGGCGAGGGCGGGTGCCGGACGCACGGTATCATTGCCGCCCGTCGCCGGACGTCGTCCGTTCGGCCGCGCACCCGTTACCCGGGTGAATGGAAACCATGAGTCCCGGGAGGCGTCGAACGTCTCGCCGGCCGTCAAGACCGGTACTCCCGTACAACCCGGAGGCGAACGCCGATGAACAGACGTGACTTCCTGCGGGACGGCAGTTTCGCGGGACTCGCCGCGGCCCTGGCCGCCGCGGGCTGGATTCCCGCCGCCCGGGCGGACGAATGGAACCGCATCGCCTTCGAGGCGAAAAGCGTGGAGGACGTGCTCAAGGCATTGGGCGGAGGCGCCGCGAGTTCCGCCGGATCGGTGGTGATCACGGCTCCTGAACTGGCGGAGCACGGCGCCGTAGTGCCGATCGCCGCCGTGAGCCGGGCACCCGACACGGACGCTCTCGCGATCCTCGTGGAAAAGAATCCGAACACACTGGCTGCCCTGTTCTCGTTTCCCCCCGGCACGGCGCCCGAGGTCAGCACGCGAATCAAGATGGCACAGACATCCAACGTGTATGTCGTTGCACGCTCCGGCGGCCGCTTCGTCCATGCCGTCAAGGAAGTGAAGATCACCCTGGGTGGTTGCGGAGGCTGAGGAGGCGGCGATGGGCAATCCGATGAAGGTGCGAGCGCGGACGGAGGGCGACTCCACGGAGGTGAAGATCCTCATGAGTCACATCATGGAAACCGGCCAGCGCAAGAACGACAAGGGCGAGACGGTGCCGGCCCATTTCATCCAGAACGTCACCGTGATGCACCAGGGCAGGGTCGTGCTGACCGCGCAATTCGGACCGGCCGTATCGGCCAATCCGTTCGTCGGATTCAAGTTCAAGGGGGGCGCCAAGGGCGAGATCCTCAAGGTGTCGTGGCGGGACAACAAGGGCGACTCCCGGTCCGACGAAGTCCTGATCTCCTGAGCGGCGGGAGCACGGCCCCGACGCGCAGTTCGTGAGAGGCAACACGAATGCAATGGCACGAGAACTCCGGTACGTGGCGGGCGATGGCGGTGGCGGCAGCTCTCTCGGGGCTTGCGCTCGCGCTGCCTTCGTCGGTGACCGGGCAGGAACGTTCCGCCAGCGAGGAGATCGCCCGCTACCGGCAGATGCTGGAGGATGACAACCCAGCGGAGCTGACCGAGCTGAAAGGCGCCGAGCTCTGGCAGACCGCGCGCGGCCCTCGCAACGTGTCGCTGGAGCGCTGCGATCTGGGGCAGGGCCCGGGCGTCGTCGAGGGGGCCTATGCGGCGCTTCCGCGCTATTTTGCGGATACGGACCGCATCGAGGATGCGGAATCCCGCATCGTCACGTGCATGGTCGAACTGCAGGGCTTTTCCCGGCAGGAGGCCCAAGAGGGCTGGTACAGGGCCGGTTCCGACGTCGAGGCGCTGGTCACGTTCGTCGCCGGCCAGTCCCGGGGCCGCCGCATCGAGGCAGCCGCGACGCATCCGCGCGAAGCCGAACTGCTCGCCATCGGCGAGGAACTCTTCTTCCGGCGGTCCGGCCCCCTCGATTTCGCGTGCGCGACCTGCCACGCACAGGACGACCGGCGAATCCGCCTGCAGGAACTCCCCAACTTCACGGACGCGGCGAGCGCCCGGGTTTCCATGACGGTCTGGCCCGCCTACCGGGTTTCCCAGAGTGCCGTGTGGACCATGGAACGCCGTCTGGTTGACTGCATCCGGCAGATGCGCCATCCGGAGCCGGAATTCGCCTCCGAGGCCGTCATCGCGCTGGAGCTCTATCTGCAGCATCAGGCCAACGGCGGCGTGATGCAGGCGCCGGGGATCAAGCGATGACGAGACTGCTGGCCGCCCTGGTCTTCACCGCCCTCTCCGGCACCGTTCTCGCGGCCGACGCCGAATCGGTGCTCCGCCAATCCCATCCGCGCGCAACTCCCGAAGAATGGCGAACGCGTCTGGAGCAGGACCGTGTCCAGGCGCTTTGCAGCCGGTACCGCAACCGCCCGCCGGCCGGCGTGGCCGAAGAGATCGCGAAATCCGAAAGCGAAAGCTTCCGCTATCCGGAGAGCGGCCGGCTGATGGGAGACTGGCGCGCCGGAGAAAAGCTGGCCGGCATCGGCACGGGCGGGCATATCGGACGCATCCAGCCCGACCCGCCCGGCAGGCGCAAGGGCGGCAACTGCTATGCGTGCCATGTGCTGGCGCCCACGGAAGTGTCGGCAGGCAACCTGGGACCGATTCTTACCGGTTATGGAAATCGCCACGGCCATTCGCCGGAGGCACAGCGTTACACCTACCGTAAGATCTTCAACCCGCAGGCCTACTTTCCCTGCACCAGCATGCCCCGCTTCGGGCACAACGGCTGGCTCACGCCCGAGGAGATTGCCGACGCCGTCGCTTTCCTGCTCGATCCGGAATCGCCGGTGAACCGATGACCCGCATCGAATGAGGCGCCGCGAGTTCCTGCAGGTGCTCGCGGCCGGAGCCGCCTCCGGCCTTCGGCTCGACGCCCGCGCGGCGGCACAGGGGGACGATGCCGGCTTCTACGCGGTTCCGCCCTTCTGCAATGCTAGCGTGCTGCACATCACGGACAGCCACCCCCAGCTTCTGCCCGCTCGGTTCCGCGAGCCCCGTGCGAACCTGGGCGTAGGCCCTGCACGAGGCAGGCCGCCCCATCTGGTGGGCGAGGCGCTCCTGCGGCACTTCGGCATTCCTGCCCATTCCCGGCAGGCACACGCCTTCACCCATCTCGACTTCGAATTCGCCGCACGACGCTTCGGTCGCGTCGGCGGCTACGCCCACCTGGCGACGCTTCTGCAACGGCTGCGCGCGGACCGCCCGGGTGCTCTTCTGCTGGACGGAGGCGACACCTGGCAGGGTTCGGCCACGGCGCTATGGACGCGTGGCGAGGACATGGCCCGGGCGAGCGTCCAGCTCGGTGTCGACGTGATGACCGGTCACTGGGAGTTCACCTATGGCGCGGAAAGGGTGCGGGAACTGGTCGACGGCCCGCTCGCGGGCAGGATCGATTTCGTCGCGCAGAACGTCCGCACGGCCGATTTCGGCGACGAGGTGTTTTCGCCCTACGTCATCAAGGAAGTTCAGGGCACGCGCATCGCGGTCGTGGGACAGGCCTTTCCCTATACGCCCATCGCCAATCCGTCGCATCTTGTTCCGGACTGGACCTTCGGCATCCAGGAGGAGAACCTGCAGAAAAGTGTGGATTCCGCGCGGGCGGCGGGGGCCGCGATCGTCCTGCTGCTTTCCCACAACGGCGCCGACGTGGATCTGAAACTCGCCAGCCGCGTGAGCGGCATCACGGCCATCCTCGGCGGGCACACGCACGACGGCATTCCCGCCGCGCTCGAGATCTCGAACCGCGGTGGCCGCACCCTGGTCACCAATGCGGGCTGCAACGGCAAGTTCGTGGGCGTGCTGGACCTCGACGTTCGCAAGGGCAGGCTTGCCGATTACCGCTACCGGCTTCTGCCTGTCTTTGCGGACCTTCTCCCGCCCGAACCCGGCATGCAGGCGCTCATCGACGGGCTGCGCGCACCGTTCGTCTCCCGGCTTGCCCGGCCCCTGGCAAGAACGGAAGGGGTGCTGTACCGGCGCGGCAACTTCTCCGGCACTTTCGACCAGCTCATCCTCGATGCCCTGATGGAAGTGAAGGGCGCCGAGATCGCATTCTCGCCCGGATTCCGCTGGGGTCCGACGCTCCTGCCCGGCGAAACGATCACGATGGAGGACCTGATGGCCCACACGGCCATCACCTATCCGCATGTCACGCTGTCCTCTCTCACAGGGGAGCAGATCAAGACCATTCTCGAAGACGTGGCCGACAATCTGTTCCATCCAGATCCGTACTACCAGCAGGGCGGCGACATGGTCCGGGTGGGCGGGCTGCGCTTTTCCATCGCGCCCCGTGCCGAACGGGGGAAGCGCATCGATCATCTTCGTCTGGGTGGCGAGCCGCTCGATGCGCAACGGACTTACAGGGTGGCGGGATGGGCGCCCGTGGCCGAAGGCGCCACCGGGGAGCCTGTCTGGGAAGTCGTCGAGGCGTACTTGCGCGACCGTCAGGCGCTTCCTGTTCCAGACCCTCTCCGCCCGGAGGTCGTCGGGGAGCAGGACAACCCGGGTCTGGCGCTGACCCACTGAACCGCGCCTCGAGTCGAACTGCGCCGCAGCATTTTTTTGCGTCCGGTCCGTGTTTCGGGGTTGCCGACAAATCTAACGAGTGTTAGGTTTCCCGTGGGGCTGAAAAGCACCGATACACGCTACATGGAGACCAAAACATGAGTCAGAAGCGCCTTGCCGGCGCAGTTCTGGCAGCCGGGGTCGGGATCGCCGCGATGGCGCCTGCCCAGGCTGTCGACCTGCTGTCCGGGTTCGGCGGTGTCCGGGACTACGGCACCGAGTTCCTCTTCCGCAACGACGACTCTTCGACGAACGAGCTGACGCTGCCCTTCGCCGTCAACTTCTTCGGCCAGACCCACACCACCTTCTTCGTCAACAACAACGGCAACATCACCTTCGGCCAGGCCTACGGCAATTTCACGCCCGAACCTTTCCCTCTGAACGTCCCCATCGGCGGCGGGGAAGAGGGAGGTGGAGAAGGTGGCGGAGAAGAGGTGCCCACGCTGATGGCGGCGGTGGCGCCGACCATGGGCATCATCGCTCCCTACTGGGGCGACGTGGACACGTCGGCCGATCCCGGTGACGACAGCAACATCGTATGGGTGCATTCGCCCAACGAGAACACGGTCGTGGTCACCTGGGACAAGGTCGGCTACTACTCGGGTCACAACGAACTGCGCAACGACTTCCAGCTCGTCCTGCGCAATCGCGGGGATACCGGCGAAGGCAATTTCGACATCGACTTCCGCTACAAGACCCTGCAGTGGACCACCGGCGACGCCAGCGAAGGCTCGGGCGGCCTCGGCGGCATCCCGGCCCAGGCGGGGTTCGATGCCGGCGACGGCATCCACTTCTTCACGCTGCCGGGTTCCCGCACCGACGCCGTGCTGGAGTTGCAGAACACCAGTAACGTGGCCGCGGACAGCCCCGGACTGTGGACTTTCGCCGTGCGCAACGGCAGCCTTCCCGACGGCTCCACGCCCTCGAATCCGTTGCTTCCTGTCGTGAACGAGGATGGCTGGAGCTTCCAGTTCAACATCGAGTCCGGCCAGCGCATCTTCATCGATCCGCTGGTGGCGGTCGGCTACGACTACATCGTCGACAGCGGTCCCGCCATCACCTCCATCCTGCTCCCTACCGTCGGGGACAACGTCTTCGAACTGTGGCTGTGGAACGGTACCGAGTGGGTCAACAGCGGCGAAGTGCTGCAGGCAGGCGTCGAACACCTGTTCGCCACCGGGCAGACGCGGGTCCGCATCCTTGGCATCGAAGTGGATGCCAACCTGGACCCCGAGAACACCAGCGCGTTCGTGACCGGTCTCACGTTCGACGGCTCGGGTGTGGTCAGCATGCGGCAGGTGCCCATCACGGCCGCAGTGCCCGAACCCGAAACCTGGGCGTTGCTGGGCCTGGGCCTGCTGGTCGTCGGCCACGCCAGCCGCCGGATGCAACGCCGCGCCTGATCGCGCAGCGCCTCACGCAGCGAGAAAGCCCGTGCTTGCACGGGCTTTTTTCTTTGACTCGCGGCAATGGCAGATCTTTCTTTGATCGCAGTCGAGCCGAGCCACCCCGTCGCGAATTGACAGTTGTCAATGATCGGCTTCAGGGCGGACCATACGATCGCGATTTCAAAGGGTGCCAGGGCGCATTCTCCGGTGTCGGTTCTTCCGGACAAGCGTCTTCACGAAGATCGCCGCGGGCTCTGACCACGAAGGCGAAGCGTTCACCGAGCGCGAACGTATCCGGCCTCGCGGAGCCGGCTGCCTGCCGGGCCACTCGAGGGGATCGACGCATGAGACAAATCAGTTCAGTTCTTCCCGGGATCGCCGCGCTGGCGTTCAGCATCTTTTCCGGGGTGACGCTCCTGCTCGCGGGTGCCGTCGCCGAAGCGGGCCCGACACCGCTTGCGCCGGTGACGATCTTTCCCACGCCCAATCTGGGTATCACGCCGGATACGCCCGTGGACGCGGTCACCGGGAAGCCCCTCGCCGCATTCGGGGCGGGCGGCGGCACGGCCCCGGGCAGGGCCCCCGGGGCGACGTTCCACGGTTCATTCGACCTCCTGGACTTCGGTCTGTACTGGAAAGACTGGGGCATCACGAGCGGCGCGACCGGTGCGACCACGAACGGTCAGTATCTACTCCTGGCCGGTGCGGGGTACGCGCAACCGACGCTGGCGCTCGCCGACATGTCGGTCGGACTTTCCGGCTTCGCCGTCGCTGCGGACGGCTTCGCGGGTGGAGAGTACGTTTCCCTCGCCGCGTTCTGGACCAATGCCCACATGAGTGCTCCTGCATTCTCCACGTGGATGCTGCCGCTGTCCGCGGTCAGTTCCATCGGGCCCGTGATAGAGCCGATCAGGCAGAACGCCTATCCCTACGCAATCCCGGCGGCCGTCTTCGGACCCGGGATCACGGGAATCGTCGGTCTCTACGTGAGTTTCAACATGGGCCCCAACCAGCGCTTCGGCGGAGACCCACTGGTCATGAAGACGAGCGAACCGATCGTTCCCTTCCCTCCCGTCATCGACTCGCCCCCATTGCCCTCGATTCCCGAACCACGCGAACTCCCGCTCCTGGCCGTGGCCGCTGCGGCCGGCTGGATCGCATTCCGGCGGGGGGGCAGGGACGGCGGTCGGACCCTGCGCTGAGGCGAGCCCTCCGCGCCGGTGGAAGAGGAAGACGGCGCGGCGGATCTGGCGGACTACGTCCCGAGCAGTTCCAGTACCCGTTCCGGCGGCCGGCCCACGACCGCCCGCTCTCCCGCCACGGCGATCGGCCGCTCGATGAGAATCGGGTGCTCCGCCATGGCGTCGATCCACTGGGCGTCGGTGAGCGTCCTGCCCGCGTAGCTTTCCTTGAATACCGCTTCGCCGGTACGAACGAGCTGCTCCGCGGGAATGCCCAGCTTGCGGACGAGTGCGGCGATCTCGCTCCGATCGGGGGGTGTCCTCAGATACTCCACGATACGGGGTGAAAGGCCGCGCTCTTCGAGCAGTGCGAGTGCGCTGCGGCTCTTGCTGCAGCGCGGGTTGTGGTACAGGGTGATCGCTTCGGTCATGCCGGATTCTCCTCGGAGCGTCGTTCCGTTCAGTCGATGGCCCTGTACTCGACGGCGACGATCTCGAGCGTTTCGTCTCCGCCCGGTGTGCGGATCACCACCGTGTCGCCTTCTCTGACTTTCAGCAGCTGGCGGGCGAGGGGCGAGATCCAGCTGATCCGCCCGCGTGCCACATCCGCCTCGTCGATGCCCACGATGGAGTAAGTCTTCTCCTCGCCGGTCTGATCGGCGACCGTGACGGTGGCGCCGAAGAACACCTGATCGGTGGGTTCCCGGGTGGCGGGATCCACCACTTCCGCATTGTCCAGCCGGCGAGTGAGGAACCGGATGCGCCGGTCGATCTCGCGCAGTCGCCGCTTGCCATAGATGTAGTCGGCGTTCTCAGAACGGTCGCCGTTCGACGCGGCCCATTGGACGACCTTGACCAGTTCCGGGCGTTCCTCGTCCAGGAGGTGCAGCGCCTCGTCCTTGAGCCTCTTGTAGCCGGCGGGCGTGATGTAGTTCTTGGTGCCGGCGGGCAGCGGCGACGCCTCTTCGACGTCGTCGTCTTCCTCCTGCTCCGTTTCCTTCGTGAAAGCCTTGTTCATGCGGTCGGGCAACTCCGGTGCAACGCTTCATTCTAAGCGCTGGCAGTAGAATCGGAACGTTCATCCCCGACGACTGGAGACACCATCATGACGATAAAGGTTGGCGACCGGCTGCCCGCCGGAACCCTGTGGGAGTTCATCGACGAAGAGACCGAAGGCTGCAGCCTCGGCCCGAACAGCTTCGATGTCGAGAAGATCGCGGCCGGCAAGCGAGTCGCGCTGTTCGGTCTGCCCGGTGCCTACACGCCCACGTGCTCGGCGAAGCACGTCCGGGCTTCGTGCAACTCGCCGACGACCTGCGCGCCAAAGGCATCGACGAGATCTGGTGCCTGTCGGTCAACGACGCTTTCGTGATGGGCGCCTGGGGCCGCGAGCAGGGAGCGAAAGGAAAGGTGCGCATGTTCGGCGACGGTTCTGCGACCTACACGCGGGCGCTGGGCCTGGAACTGGATCTCGTCGCCCGTGGCATGGGCGTGCGGATGCAGCGATTCTCCGCCATCGTGGTGGATGGCGTCGTGAAGTCGCTCAACGTCGAACAGCCGGGCAAGTTCGAAGTGAGCGACGCGCAGACGCTGCTCAAGCAGGCCGAGAGCGTGATTCAGTACCTGCCCTGAGAACAGGTGAAACGCGGGCCTCCGCCCGCGTTTCACCCGCGTGGTGGGTGCGCCGCTCACGGCAGTGCGCCTGCGGGATCCGCGGGGCGCCGCTGCGGAGTGTGCGTGTCCGGTGTGACGCCGCGACGCTGTCTCCCGCAAGTCCGTTCAGGGGCGAAAGATCCGGAACGGGGTGCTCCAGCGGAATCGCGTATCCGGCGCGAGCCACGCCAGTCCCGTGATCTCGGCTCCACTGCGATAGCCGTTCGCTTCCCCGCTCAGGAGGTCCTCGCGGAAAGCGCTTTCCGAGGGCCATCTCTCCACGAACTGCCGAAGGCGGACAGCCAGTTCGGAATCCGGGTCGAGGTCCCCGGCGAGTTCGGCGAGCGAGTCGCGGTCCGCAGCCAGCCGGTGTGCCGCCCGGTCGACCAGACGTCGTCTTTCCCCGGCGCCGATACGGCTCGAGACGAGGGCATCGCGGGCGGCGGTGCCGATCTCCGTCATCTCCCACAGGACCGCGCCCACTCGTTCGGCCGGCGACCTCGCGAGGTGCCGCCAAACCAGCGCGGCCGCAAGCAGCAGGACCGCCCCCGCCAACCAGAGGAGCGCGCGCTTCACCGGCCCGAGCCTTTGTCGCGGGATTCCGGGCGACTTCCGGAAGGCTTCCCATCGCGTTCTCGCGCCCGTGCTTCGCGTTCCCGCCATGCCTGCTCTTCCTCCGGCGAAAGCCAGCGTCCCCTCACGCGCCTCTCCCAATGATGGCCATCCCGGGTGCGCCACGTCCCGGACGTTGCGCAGCATCCGCCCGCGCCGAGGGCGGTGCGGCCCAGATCCACCGTGATGTAGTCGGCGTCCGCCGAGACTTCTTCCCGGCTGCAGACGGAGAACATGGGATAGAAATCGGTGGTCACCACCTTCTCGCGCTTGTCACCCCCGTCCACGATGAAGACTTCGCAGTCGTCGAGCACGAGCCGGATGGGTTTTTCGTGCACCCTGAACTCGAAGCTGCGGCCGGATGCCGGGCGGTCATCCTTTGGGGTGTCGGGCGAGCAGCCGCTCAGCATGCCGAGCCAGAGGACAGCTCCCATCCAGGCGAACACCTTACCGGCAGTCGAAGGAGCGCTGCCTCCAGGAGTTCGACGAGCGGACCAGAGGGCCAAGGGCAATCCTGCGCGGTGGGGATGGAAAAGAGCGTCTCAGCGGCGCTTTCCCGCGCGCCTCGCGGACGATTTCGTCGCGGCAGCCCGCAGCGCAGCGCCCACCGCTTCTCTCGCCCATTCCACCATCGCCTCGCGATCGTCGATCACGTCCCCGGGAACCTCCCAATAGGACATCACGGTTTCCCGGCCTTCGTACGGCTGGAACGGCCGCGAGCCTGCGGCCTCGTACCGGGGCCGGCTCAACGCGTCCACCTTGAACCAGAGCGTGTCGTACGCGACGATGGCCATGAAGACCTCGTTCGCGTAGATCCCCCAGCCGCCGAACATCTTCCGGGCTCGCATCGGCCCCAGCGGGCCGAGCAAGTCCAGCACGTGCTCGACGAAGGCGTCGCGGGCGGCCCCTTTCACGTCGTCACAGGAATCCGCGCAGCGCGTCCAGCAACTCTTCCGGCTTCTCGGACATGATCGCGTGGCCGCTGCCGGCGATCTCCACGGTGCGGGAGTTCTTGAGGGCCGCCGCGATCTCCCTCGCTGCCCGTGGAGGCGTCATGATGTCCTTGCGCCCCATGACCAGCAACGCGGGGCACTCCAGCGCCGAGGCGGCCTTCACGCCGTTCGCGTAGTCGTTGCAGGCGGCGAAGTCCGCGTGCATCACTCCGGGCTTCTGCCGCTGCATCAACCGCAGATTCTCCCCCATCACCCAGAAGCCCGGCCCTGGATTGCTGGGGTAGTGGGCGTAGGCCGAGTGCGACCAGATGTTCACCATGTCCTGCGCCAGGGGTTCGTCGTCGCGCGTGGCGGTGAGCAGTTCGTCCGAGACCTTCATCG
Source organism: Betaproteobacteria bacterium (assembly GCA_016713305.1). Classification (NCBI taxonomy): domain Bacteria; kingdom Pseudomonadati; phylum Pseudomonadota; class Betaproteobacteria; species Betaproteobacteria bacterium. The sequence continues at coordinate 16,851 of JADJPK010000018.1, read as the reverse complement.
GGAAAGCGGTGCCCACCAGCGCCACTTTCGCGACGCGGGCAGGGTGGCGGGATGCGCACTCCAGGGCGATGAGCGATCCCATGCTGTGACCCACGAGTGCCGCCTTCTGCACGCCGGCCGCATCGAGCAGCGCGGCGATCCAGTCGGCCATCGCTTCCACGCTCTCGAGGGCAGGTCCCTGCGAGCGTCCGTGTCCTGGCAGGTCGACGGCGAGCACTCCGTGACCGTGATGCGCGAGATAGCGCGTCTGCAGCACCCAGACGCAGTGGTCGTGCTCGGCGCCGTGGATGAACACGACGGCGGGCAGCGAGGGATCGAAGGTCTTGCCGCCGGTGTAGGCGTAGGCGGCCGTGTTGTTGACGGTCAGTTGCACGGGATTCCTCTGCGATGGCGGTGAGCGGCGGGGCTGGCGGTCGGGGTCACTTCTGCGACACGCGCAGGGCGCCACCCAAGTCGTCGATCAGATCCTGCGGGTCCTCGAGACCCACGGACAGACGGATGGTCCCCGGGCCGATGCCGGCCGCGAGCAGCGCGGCGTCGTCCATGCGGAAATGCGTCGTGCTGGCGGGATGGATGACCAGGGACTTCGCATCGCCCACGTTGGCCAGATGCGAGAAGACCTTGAGCGATTCGATGAACTTGCGTCCCGCCGGCCGTCCACCCTTGATGGCGAACGTGAACACGGCCCCGCACCCCCGGGGCAGGAGCGTCTTCGCCAGCGCGTGGTCCGGGTGCGAAGCAAGCTCCGGATAGCTCACCGATTCCACGGCGGCATGGCCCGAGAGGAACTCGACGATCCTGCGTGTATTCGCGATGTGCCGGTCCATCCGCACGGACAGCGTCTCGATGCCTTGCAGGATCTGGAAGGCGACCATGGGTGCCATGCAGGCGCCGAAGTCCCTGAGGACCTTCGCGCCGCGCCCGCAGCAGGAAGGCTGCCACGGTGGATTCCTCGGTGAAGTCCATGCCGTGGAAACCGTCGTACGGTTCCGTCAGTTCCGGGAATCGTCCCGAAGCCTCCCAGTCGAACCCGCCGCTGTCCACCAGCAGGCCGCCGATCGCGATGCCGTGCCCGCCCAGGAACTTAGTGGCGGAGTGATAGACGAGATCCGCCCCGAGTTCGAACGGACGCATGAGATAGGGCGTGGTGAAGGTCGAATCCACCAGCAGCGGCAGCTTTTCCGCATGGGCGATCTGCGCCACTTCCGGCACGTTCAGCACGTCCAGACCGGGATTGCCCAGCGTCTCGGCGTACAGCAGCCGGGTGTTCGGCCGGATGGAACTGCGCCATGCATCGAGGTCGCGCGGATCGATGAACGTGGTCTCGATGCCGAACCGGCGCAGCGTGTAGTGCAGCAGGTTGTGCGAGCCGCCGTAGAGGGACCGGCTAGCCACGATGTGCGATCCGGCGCCGGCGATCGTGGCGACCGCAAGATGCAGGGCCGCCTGTCCGCTGGCTGTCGCGATGGCGCCGATCCCCCCTCGAGCGCGGCGATCCGTTCCTCAGTACGGCATTCGTCGGATTGGAGATGCGCGAGTAGACATGCCCGGCGCGTTCCATGTTGAACAGCGACGCGGCATGGTCCGTGTCGCGGAACACGTAGGACGTCGTCTGGTAGATGGGCGTGGCGCGGGCGCCGGTGGTCGGGTCGGGCTGCTGGCCGGCATGCAGGCTCAACGTGTCGAAACCCAGGTAGCGGGGGGCGGGCATTGCGGAATCCTCTGTGGGTATGCGGCCGGCCGGTCGAACCGGCATGGTCGGCCGCGGCGGACCGATTGTGCCTCTCGCGCGGCGGGCTGGAAACGCGGCCCGGCGGCCGGCCCGCCGTGCGAAGGGTCAGTAGAACGCGCCGCGGGCGCTGACGGGCCAGATGTCCTCGACGCGGCCTGCGCGCAGACACACGAGCCAGTCGTAGAGGTTCACGGTCGGGTCGCAGTGGCCGGGTATCAGCCGGATCTTCGTGCCCAGCGGCACATCCGTGCCCGGCGGCAACTCGATCACGCCATGTTCGTCGGACGCGCGCAGGTACTTCGCGCCCTCCACGTCCGCGACGAGCGGCATGCCGGAATCCACCGAGTGGGCCTTCAGCCCCACGTCCACCACCGCCCGCGTCGGCGTGGGACGGCTCATGACCGTGGCCAGTATGAACAGACTCTGGCGGAAGGTGTGGACGGGTCGCCCGTCGGATTCGAGATTTCGCCCGTAGTCGGCGTCCATGAAGACGTAGGAGCCTGGCTGGATCTCGTTGTACAGGCCGCTGCCCGCCTCCAGCGGATACGTGCCCGTTCCCGCGCCCGTGATGGTGGCGGGTTCCAGGCCTCGCTTTCGCATGGCCGCGACCGACTCCTGCACCAAGGCCAATGCGCGCGCGATCGCCGTCTCGCGTTCCCCCGGCGTCCTCAGGTGCTGCGCGCCACCCTGATAGGCGTGAATGCCGCCGAACCGCAGCCGGGTCTGGGCAGCGATGAGCGATGCCAGTTCCGCCGCCGGTTCACCGGGCGCCACTCCGCAGCGCGACGCCCCCACGTCCACTTCCACCAGTACTTCCAGGGTCGATCCTTCCGCGACCGCGGCGGCCTCGAGCGCCCGCACGTTGTCGGGATGATCGGCCAGCACGAGCACCTGGGCGCGTCGGGCGAGCCGCGCGAGCCGGCGCAGCTTGCTCTCGCCCACCACCTCGTTGCTCACCATGACGTTGGTCACGCCTCCGTCCACCAGCGCCTCTGCCTCGCTCACCTTCTGGCAGCACACCCCGACGGCACCCCGGGCCATCTGCGCCAGCGCGATGCGCGCGCACTTGTGGCTTTTCGCATGGGGGCGCACCTTCACCCTCCGGCCCTGCAGCGTCTGGTCGAGGTTTCGAGGTTCGCCTCGAACGCGTCCAGATCCAGCAGCAGGGCGGGCGTGTCGATCTCCGCCTGGGACATGCCTGCAGCGGCGGGCGGGGGCAGCACGGCGCTCACTTGGACCGGCCCGTCTCGCAATCGGTCTTCATCACGGCGCCCGCGGACTGCACGCCGAGGTTCCGACCAAGATTGCTGTAGAGCACGCCCACCACGTCGGCGAGCGTCTGCTTCTCCACGGGGTCGCCGTAGGCGCGCTGATCGAGCGCCGCCAGAGCGTCTTCCTTGGAACGCCCCGCTTTCTTGGCGGCCATGGTGTCCCGGGAGAACTGCGCGATGTCGTCGCAGGTCATCGTGCCGAGCGGGTAGTTGCCGGCCGACGCCGGGACGGTGAGGCCCAGCAGGGCGAGGGCGAGGGACAGTCGGATCATGGTGTGCGGCGCCTGCGGAAAAGGCAGGCAGTGTAGTCCCATCGAACCCTCCTCAGCCACTGCACGAAAGGCCGGATCCGTCGCAAGAACTCATCATCCGTTTGCGGTTCCAACCGGCGTCCGGGAGTTAGAATGCCCGCTGCCTGCCGCGTTGCGTTCTAGAGCCTGTGCGGCGGCACCGATCGATCCGCCTGCGGCCGGACACTTCCTTACCTCGAGGCCGAGTCCTCCTTGAACATCGCTTCACTCGACCAGTACGGTCCGCCGGTTTCCGCCGGCCTTGGACGGGATCTTCTGTCCAACCTCGCCAGCGCATTGCGAGCCTTCGTCCTGCGGCCTCCCCGGCCGGGAGGGTGGCGCCCATTCCCGGAGCAGCTGTTCGCCATCGCCGTCCTGGACATCGCGCTCGGCTTCCTTGCCGCCGTGATCGAGGCCGGCGGAGAAGGGCAGTTCCACTGGGCCGGACTGCCGCGGGCACTGTTTCCCGTGTCGCTCGCCTTGCTGGCGGGCTGGCTCGTCGCACGTCGTTCCCCGCAGCCGCGCCTGGCGCTTTCCATCGCCGTCGCCATCCTGTCCCTGACGGTGTGGATGGATCTTGCGGTCGACCTCGTCTACCTGGCGCGCGAGTCGGACTGGATCGATCGTTCGGAGGAGTCGGTCGATGTGGAAAGCCTGCTGTTCTGGGGGTGGGCAGTGGCTGCCGTGGTGGCCGTGCTGCGCCTGTCGAGTTCTCCGCGTGGTCTTCTCCGTCTTGCCGATACCGCCTGGGTCGCCGTCGCGCTCATCCTTCCTCTGTGGTGGGTGCCTTATGTTCCCTTGTGGAACCCGCCCGACCCCGACGAAACCGCCGACACCTACGCGGCCAGCCAGGAGGACGTGATCTACGGCCAGGTACGTCTGCTCCACAATGCGGCGATCCGGCTGTCGCCGCAACGGCCCGGCGTGGAGGATCTCTACTTCGTCGGTGCCGCCGGCTATGCTCAGGAAGACGTGTTCCTCAATGAAGCGAGCCTGGCCGCGGAACTGGTCCGTTCCCGCTTCGACGCCGAAGGCCGCACGGTCCTGCTGTCCAACAACCCGAAGACGGTCCGCACCCTGCCGCTGGCGAGCGCCACGAGCCTCGCCCATACGCTCAAGGCGGTGGCCCACACCATGAACCGGGAAGAGGACATCCTGTTCCTCTTCCTCACCACTCACGGCAGCGAGGATCACACGCTGGCCATGGAAGCCTGGCCCCTGCAGCTGAGCGGCATCACGCCGCCGATGCTGGGCAAGATGCTGGATGACGCGGGTTTCCGCTGGCGCGTCGTCGTACTGTCCGCCTGCTATGCGGGAGGATTCGTCGAGACGCTCAAGAACGATCGCACGCTGATCATGACCGCCGCCGACTCGAAGCATCCGTCGTTCGGGTGCGGTGCGGACTCCCGGCTCACCTATTTCGGCAAGGCGTTCTTCGACGAGGCGCTGCGCGAGACGTTCTCGTTCCCGGAAGCTTTCGAGAAGGCCCGGGCGAACATCGCAGCGCGCGAAGTCCGGGAAAAGTTCGAGGCATTCAGATCCGGAGATCTTCGTCGCGGCGGAAATAAGGGGCAAGCTCGACCGTCTCGCGCGGCGGATGGAAGCGCGCGCGCCCCACCGCTGGCGCGAGGCCCGCTGCCGCCCACCGGCGATCGAGGGTGCGGCCGGTTGCGGCCAACCGGGGGTCGGGGCAAACTGATTTCGATGTTCGCTGTCCCATGCTGCACGGTGCCGGGTGCGTCTGCCCGCGTGCCGACGCCCACTTCCCGCCGCAGAGGCCCGACATGCTGACTGCCCCACGCCACATCTTCCGCCTGCTCTCCCTCGCGATCTGTCTTGTCCTGATCGCGAACGCTCCGGCCTGGAGCGCGGGGACCGTGACGCGCGAGGAAGCGCTCCGGAAGATCGGCAGCACGCAGATGGAGCAGCGCCGGCAGGGCTACGGCTGGCTGGCGGACGTGGGGACGATGGAGGATACGCCGCTGCTCCTGTCCGCCCTCACCGACGACGAGGACCTCATCCGGGGTGTCGCCGAGCAGTCCCTCTGGGGCATCTGGATGCGCGCCAACGATTCCGTGGCCGATCCGCTTTTCCAGGTCGCGCTGGATCTCATGAATCAGAACAAGCTGCAGGAGTCCGAGGAGCATTTCGACCGGCTGCTGCAACTCAAGCCCGAGTTCGCGGAAGGCTGGCATCGGCGCGGCCAGACCAAGGTGCTCGCAGACCGGTGGGCCGATGCCGCCGCGGATTTCGCGCGTGCGCTCGAGTTGAATCCCTACCACTTCGGCGCGCTGGAAGGCCTCGGCCACTGCAGCATGCATCTGGGCCGCAACGTCGAAGCCTTGCAGTATTTCCAGAAGGCCCTCGAACTGAATCCTCATCTCGAGGCCGTGCAGGAAGCGCTGCGCCGCGCTTCCCGGGCGGCAGACCGCGAACGTACCTGATGGCCGCGCCGGCCATGCGTTCGGAGTAAGCTCCGCCCCGGAAGCCGCCGGCGTCCGGCGGCCCCGCCGTGAACGCCGAATAACAAGGGAGGGGAAGCCTTGAGTTCCAGACCCTGGTTGGTGAACTACCCGCAAGGAGCTCCGCACGATCTCGGACCGCTGGAATTCGGGCACATCGGGCAGATGGTGTCCGCCGCGGCGCGCAAGTACGGAGCCAGGACCGCGTTCGAGAATTTCGGCAAGGGGTTGACGTTCGAGGACCTGGAACATCGTTCCCGCGAGTTCGCCGCGTATCTGCAGTCGGGACTCGGACTGGCAAAGGGCGATCGCGTCGCGGTGATGATGCCCAATCTGCTCAACTACCCCATCGCGCTCTTCGGCATCCTGCGCGCCGGTCTGGTGGTGGTGAGCGTGAATCCGCTCTACACCGCGCGCGAACTGGAGCATCAGCTCAAGGATTCGGGCGCCAAGGCCATCGTCATCTTCGAAGGCGCCGCGCACACCCTGCAGCAGATCGCCTCGCGCGTACCCGTCAAGCACGTGATCGTGTCCGCGGTTGGCGATCTGCTGGGTTTTCCCAAGGGGTTCATCATCAATCTCGTGCTGCGGCACGTGAAGAAGATGGTTCCCGCGTGGAACCTGCCCGGGGCCGTCCGTTTTCCGGACGCCCTGACCAAGGGGGCGGCGATGCGGCTCAAGGAACCGGAGATCGGCCCCGACGATCTTGCGTTTCTCCAGTACACCGGCGGCACCACCGGCGTGTCGAAGGGCGCGATGCTGCGCCATCGCAACGTGCTTTCGAACTGCCTGCAGATCAAGGCGTACATGGGCCCCGCCTTTCGCGAAGGGGAGGAAGTCGCGATCGCGGCGCTGCCCTTCTATCACATCCTCGCGCTTGTGCTGAACTGCATGCTGGGTCTCTACCGGGGCGACCGGCAGATCCTCATCACCAACCCGCGCGACATTCCGCGGTTCGTCCAGACGCTCGCGGACAGCCGGTTCACCTTCATGGTCGGGGTGAACACGCTGTACACGGCGCTGCTCAATCATCCGGACTTCGCCAGGATCGATTTCTCGGCGATGAAGATGTGCGGCGGGGGTGGCGCGCCGCTGCAGCTCGCGGTGGCAAGACGGTGGAAACAGGTCACGGGGCGGACGCTGATCGAGGGCTACGGACTCACCGAAACCTCGGGAGCCGTTTCGATCAACACCCCCACGATCGAGGAACACACCGGAACCACGGGATTTCCCCTGCCCAGCACCGAGGTGGAGATCCGCGACGACCAGGGACACGCGTTGCCGCAGGGCGACGTGGGGCAGGTGTGCGTGCGAGGGCCGCAGGTGATGGCCGGCTACTGGCAACGCCCGGACGAGACGGCCAAGGTGATGACCGCGGACGGCTTCTTCTCCACCGGCGACATGGGGACCATCACGCCGGAAGGCTATCTGCGCATTGTCGACCGCCTGAAGGACATGATCCTCGTGTCCGGCTTCAACGTGTACCCGAACGAGATCGAGGACGTGCTGGCCGGGCATCCCGGCATCGCGGAAGCTGCCGTGGTGGGCGTGCCGGACGAGCAGTCCGGCGAGGCCGTGAAGGCCTTCGTCGTGCGCAAGGATGCTTCGCTCACGGCCGAGTCGGTGATCGCCTTCTGCAAGGAGAACATGACCGGGTACAAGGTGCCGCGGCACATCGAGTTCCGCGACACGTTGCCGAAGAGTCCGGTCGGAAAGATCCTGCGCAGGGAATTGCGGGACACCAAGTGATCGAACGGCCTGCCGTGTGGCCGTTCGAACAGTGCGCGAACAAGAGAGCGCTTGTCGCGCTCAGGCAGTGCGGCGGCGGCGAAGGGAGCAGCCGAGAACAGCCAGTCCGCCGGCCATGAGCGCCACGGTGCCGGGTTCCGGCACGGCCGTGACCTCCAGGGTGACCTTGTCCTCGCCGTAGATCACGTCGAAGTCCACGCCGTTCCCCCAGCCGAGGACCGTCGGGTCCCCGAGGAAGGTCGAACCGCCCAGGCGGCTGGCGAAGGTCATCACGATGAAGCTGTCACCGACCGTGGGCATGAATCCGCCGGCACGGCGCACGGCCAGCGTTCCCCCGAGCGTGGCATTGCCGGTGACCGCCAGCACGTCGTGGTCGTCCGTTCCGCCGACCTCGATCTCGATGATCCCGCCCGCGGCCTCGACGAGGTTGCTCTCCAGGGTGAGCGTGCCCACGCCGTCCCCCGGCTTCAACGTTCCGCTGTTGGTCAGGGTGTTGGTCTTCACGATTCCGTCACCGGTGATGACGCCGGGGTTGTCGAAGTTGTTGGGCAACTGGAAGGTGCCCGCCAGGACTTCGACGACGCCGTGGTTCACGAACGCGACATTCGTGCCGAAGAGCGTGACGCCGTCTCCGCTCTTGCGCAATGTTCCGCTGTTGATGAAGGTGGAACCACTGCTGCCTGCGTAAGCGAAGTCGGCGTCGGTCTGCACGTCCCAGAGGCCCTCGTTGGTGACCAGAGAAGACAGAAAGCCTGCCCTGTTCCCGGTGGACCAGCGGACGGTTCCCTTGTTCGTGAAGGATGCGCTGGAGAAATTCTTGTTGCTGTCTCCGAGGGCAATCAACACCTGGCCGGGCGCGACCTGCCAGTTGCCGGAGAACGCACCCCCCGTCCACCGGACCGTCCCGTTGAGGACGGCATCGCTTCCCTGGAAGCTGCCGGCTGCCAGCACCAGGTTCTCCGAGGTGAATGCGCCGGCGAAGGCCGCGTTGGAGACGATGGAGGACGACCCGGCGCCAGTGAAGCGGGTGCCTGCCTGGAACTGGCTGTCGTGGTTGGCGAAGGAAAGCGTACCCACCTGCACGTCGATGACACCGGTGGCTGTGTTGACGAAGGCAACGTTGGTCTTGAATTCCGCCACCCCCGCGCCACCGCTCTTGCGCAGTGTCCCGCTGTTGACGAAAGTGGAACTGCTGCTGCCGGCGTAGGCGAAGTCCGCGTCGGCCTTCAGATCCCAGAGCCCTTCGTTCGTGACCAGGGATGACAGGAATCCCGCTCTTGCCTCGGTGGACCAGTTGACGGTCCCCGTGTTCGTGAAGGAGGCGCTGGAGAAGTTCTTGGTGGTGTTGCCCGAGGCGTTCAACACCTGGTCCGGGGCGATCCGCCAGTTGCCCGAGAACGTCCCGCCGGTCCAGTCGACCGTGCCGTGGGCGACTGCGTTGCCGCCCTGGTACGTGCCGCCTGCGAGAACGAGATTCGCGGATTCGAAGTTCCCGTTGAATTGGGCGTTGTGGCTGACACGCACCGTGCCACCCCCCATGAACTGCGTGCCGTTCTCGAACGTGGCATTGGCGCCGGCGAAGTCGAGAGTGCCCGTTTGCGCGTCGACGACGCCGCCTGCATTCAAGAACGCGACATTGGCGCTGGTGAAGGCCGAAATGCCGTCGGCACCCGACTTGCGAAGGACTCCCTTGTTGATGACCGTGGACCCGGATCCGCCGGCGTAGTCGAAGTCGGCGTTCTGTCGAAGATCGAGCAGCCCCTCGTTGGTCAGCACGGAGCTGACGAAACCCATGCGGCCGGTGGTGTCCCAGGCGAGTGTCCCGGCATTGACGAAGTTCGCGCTCTCGAAGTTCTTGCTGCCGCCCGCTTCCACCGAAACCGTCTGGTTCGCGGCAACGCTCCACGCACCGGTGAACTGTCCGCCAGTCCAGACCGTGGTGCCGTTGAGCACGGCGCCGCCGCCGGAGAAGTTGCCGGCCGACAGCAGGAGGTTCTGCGACTGGATCGTGCCGGAGAACGAGGCGGAGGACGCCACGTTGACCACGCCTGCACCCTGAATACCGAGCCGTCCTGGAACGAGGCATTGCTTCCCCAGGAAAGCGATCGTACCGGTCTGCGCATCGACGATGCCCGTGTTCACGAAGGCGATGCTGGCGGACGCCACGGACGTCGTGCCCGTCCCGGCGCTCTTGCGGAAGACTCCGCTGTTGATGAATGTCGACCCGGACCCTCCTGAATACGCCAGGCCGTGATCGGCCTTCGAGTCCCATGTTCCCGCGTTGGTGACCAGCGACGACACGAACCCCACGTCGTCGGCATTCCAGTTGACCGTGGAGTTGTTCGTGAAACTGGTGCTGGAGAAGGTCTTGGCGCCGCCGGCCTCGATCGCCAGCGTGTCAGGCACATCGAGCGTACCTGGCGCCACCAGCGGGCCGAAGCTGCCGGTCACCCAGACATACTCGGTAGCGCCGGCGACGGCGGAGAACGCGGCCGGGATGGCCAGGGCAAGCACGGAACGTCGGAAGGAAGCGGGCATGGCGGGTCTCCGGAGTCGTCGATCCGGGGTTCCGGCCGCGAGGCAGCGGAGGTCTTCCCGGGATCGTTCTTGGAAGGGCTTGCGGGCGGGTCGAGCCCATCCCCATGCCGCTCATTGGACGTCATGCAGATCCGGACATCGTTGACAGTTGTCAACGTTCCCTCATCGGCCCGACGGCCTCGCTTCGTTCCTGGCCTGTCCGGGCATTGGCCGCGAAAGCTACACTTGCATGCGCGGCCGTCTCTCCCGGTACGGTCGGGACATGCCGCGCACGAAACGGAACCTGGCAAGGAATCAATGATCCACCCCACTGCAGCGCAGGAAGCCGCCATCGAGTCGATGGTGCGTTCCTTCTACGAACGCGGCCTGGCCGACGCAGTCCTCGCACCGATCTTCTTCGATGCCATCCACGACTGGGAGGGACACATCCGGCTCGTCTCGGACTTCTGGTCGAATTCGATCTATGGAACCGGTCGCTACAAGGGCAATGCGTTCGCTCCGCACATGAAGCTCAAGTTCGGCGTCGAGGCCTTCGAACACTGGCTTGCTGCGTTCGAAGGCGCCGCCAACGAACATCTCGATACAGAAGCCGCCGGCAGGGCGATCCGCGTCGCCCGCCACATGGCACAGAGCTACAGGACCGGCCTCTTTCCGTTCACGGACGCCGAGGGCAAGCCTTCGCGCGTTCCCGTCCGGAAGCCGTCCTGACCCACACACGACCGCCCGCGACCCACGAAGGCACCCGCATGAATGCAACGCAACGCTCCAATCGAGTCATCGTCACCGTCATCGGCCAGGACCGCGTCGGCATCATCGCCGGTGTCGCCACGATTCTCGCCGATGCCAGCGCCAACATCCTCGACATCTCCCAGAGCATCATGGAGGAGTTCTTCGTGATGATCATGATGGCGGACCTGGAGAACGCCACCGTTCCTTCGAGGAACTGAAGCAGCGGCTGGCCGCCAAGGGCGCCGAGATGGGGCTGCGCATCGACGCGCAGCATGAGGACGTCTTCAAGTACATGCACCGGGTCTGACGATGCAGCGCTTCTCGCCGCAGGAGATCGTCGAGACGATCCGCATGGTCCAGATGGAGAATCTGGACATCCGCACCATCACCCTGGGCATCAGCCTGCGCGACTGCGCCGGTGGAAGCGTGGACGACCTCGCGCGCAAGGCCTACGACAAGATCTGCCGCAAGGGCCAGGGCCTCGTTGCCGCAGGCGAGGCGATCGCGCACGAGTACGGCATACCCATCATCAACAAGCGCATATCGGTCACCCCGGTGGCCATCGTGGCCGAGAGCACGGGCACGGAAGGATACGTGCACATCGCCCGGGCGCTGGATCGTGCCGCAGCGGAAGTCGGCGTCAACTTCATCGGCGGGTATTCGGCTCTGGTGGAGAAGGGGGCCACACCGGGGGACGTCGCGCTCATCGACTCCATCGGCGAGGCGCTCGCGGAGACGCAGCGCGTGTGTGCGTCCGTGAACATCGGCAGCACGCGGGCCGGCATCAACATGGACGCCGTCGCGCGCATGGGCGAGGTGATCCGCGAATGCGCGCAACGCACCGCGGATCGCGACGGCATCGGTGCCGCCAAACTCGTCGTGTTCTGCAACGCGGTGGAAGACAACCCGTTCATGGCCGGCGCATTTCACGGCGTGGGCGAGCCCGACTGCGTGATCAACGTGGGCGTGAGCGGTCCCGGCGTCGTGCTGCGGGCGGTCGAAGCCGCGCCCGGTGCGGATCTCGGGACCGTGGCCTCCATCGTCAAGCGCACGGCCTTCAAGGTCACGCGCATGGGAGAGCTGGCGGGACGCGCCGCGTCCGAGAAGCTCGGCGTGCCTTTCGGGATCGTCGATCTTTCGCTGGCACCGACGCCGGCGGTGGGGGACAGCGTGGCGCGGATTCTCGAAGCCATGGGACTGTCGCGCATCGGAGCGCATGGATCCACGGCGGCGCTGGCTCTGCTCAACGACGCCGTGAAGAAGGGGGGCGCCATGGCCTCCAGCCATGTGGGCGGCCTGAGCGGAGCCTTCATACCGGTGTCGGAAGACATCGGTATGATCGAGGCGGCGCAGGCCGGCTCCCTCACCATGGACAAGCTGGAGGCGATGACGGCCGTGTGCTCGGTGGGACTGGACATGATCGCCGTCCCGGGCTACACGCCGGCGGCGACGCTGTCCGCCATCATCGCGGACGAGGCCGCCATCGGGATGATCAACCGCAAGACCACGGCCGTCCGGCTCATTCCCGCCCCGGGCAAGAAGGTCGGGGACCGCGTCGAGTTCGGCGGGCTGCTCGGCTACGCCCCGGTGATGGCCGTCAGCCGGGAAAGCAGCATCGCCTTCGTCGCACGCGGCGGACGCATTCCTGCGCCGCTGCAGGCGCTGAACAACTGACGGCAGGGCGATTCGACGTGGTGCAGACGTGGAGCGCAGCGTGCCGGGCCAGGACAGGGCGGGTTCCGAACGGCTGGGGCCTTCGCGCCGCGGCCATCGGCCTGTCGCTGTCCGGCTGCGCGTTTGCCGAGGCGGCAGAAGTCGAGCCCGAACCGTGCCCGCGCACGCAGTTCCTCAACCTGCGTTACGACGAGGATTGGCGGTTTCTCGCCGATCCCCGCTGCCGCCGCGATGCCTGGGACCCCATCAAGCACATCGATCTGGCCGGCGGACGCAGTGCCTCGCTCGGCGGCGAGGCGCGCATCCGCTACGAGCGATTCGACAATCCCGGCTGGGGCGCGGATCCGGAAGACCTGAGCGGTTATCTGCTGCAGCGCTATCTCCTGCATGGCGAATTGCGGCTGTCGCCGCGTGTCCGGTTGTTCGGCCAGCTCGAGTCGTCCCGCGAGAACGGCCGCGTCAACGGCCCGCGCGAAACCGATGAGGACCGCCTCGACCTGAACCAGTTCTTCGCCGACTGGACGCCCGTGCAGGAAGGCAACGACCGGATGACCCTGCGCTTGGGCCGGCAGGAGGTCGAGATCGGTTCGTCCCAGTTCACGTCCGCGCGCAACGGCCTCAACGACCGGCTGAGCTTCGACGGCATTCGCGCATTCGGAGAAGTGAAGGGCTGGCGCTTCCACGCCATGACCACACGCGTGGTGCAGACGCGCCGCGGTGTATTCGACGATTCGCCCGACCGCCAGGACACGCTGTCCGGCTTCTTCATCGCGCGCAGTCACGATCTCCTGCCCGGCGGCGATTCCAATGCGGTCTTCTACGTCAATCGCCGCACCGACGCCACGACGCGCTACCAGGACGGCTCGCTGCGCGAGGAGCGGATGTCCATCGGCACGCGCTGGTGGGGACGCAGCGAGCATTGGGACTACAACTACGAGTTCGGTGTCCAGCGCGGCGATTTCGGCCCGGGAAGCCTCCGCGCGTGGTACCTGTCGACGGACACCGGTTACCGGCTCGACCACGTGTCGCGGCCCCGACTGGGTCTGCGCTTCAACGTGGGCAGCGGCGACCGGAAGCTGGGCGACGGCGAGTTGAATACCTTCAGCCCCATGTTCGCCGCGACCGCGTATTCGGGACTCGCAGGACTCGTGGGACCCTCCAACAGCATCGGTGCCGCGCCGTCCGTGAGCTTCGAGGTGGACGAGTCCAAGGTGCTCTCCTTCGGCATGATCGGCTTCTGGCGCCAGAGCGCCGAGGACGGCGTGTACAACATCTTCACGGAGGTGCAGCGGCGCGCGGCAGGCAGCCGCGCCCGCCACGTGGGCAACCAGTACACGGTGCAGTTCGTGTGGCAGTTCACCCCGCACGTGTCGTGGCTCACGACGATCTCGTACTTCACCGCCGGCAAGTTCCTGCGCGAGACGCCGCCCGGCGAGAACGTGACCTACTTCACCACCTGGTGGGCGTACCGGTTCTGAGACCGCATCAGGGCATGTGCGCCACGCCGTCCGCCAGCAACCTGTCCACCCGTTCCGGCTTGTAGCCCAGCACCTGGGAGAGCACCTCTTGGGTGTGTTCCCCCACGCGGTAGGGCGCCGGGCCGGCGGGCACCACGGGCTGGCCATCGAGGTGAAATGGCGTGGCCGTGACCTTGACCTTGCCGTGCACCGGATGATCCACCTCCGGAAACGCATGGCGCTGCGCGAGATGCGGGTGGTTCACCACCTCTTCGGGCGACAGCATGGGCACGGCGGGAATGCGCGCACCGGTGAGCGCGCCTACGGCGGATTCGGCGCTGTCGAAGCCCTCGAGCCACGTCCGGATCTCCGCCATCAAGGCCGGCCAGTGGGCGCGGCGTGCGGCGGCGGTAGCGAACCGATCGTCCGTTTCCAGGTCCGGTCTTTCCCATCGCCGCCACGAGCCGCGACCACAGGTGCGGGGCGCCGACGGTCTGCATGGCGATGTTCCTGTCGGGGAATTCGTGGACGATCATGCCGCGGCGCGGTACGCGTTCCACCGGACCACCGTTCAACAGGGCGCCGTAGGTGATGTCGTCGGCCGCGATCAGGCATTCGAGCATCGACATCGATGAACGCACCTTTCGCCCGTGCGGGCCGCGCGAACAGGGCGGCGCAGATCGCGCCGAACGCATGCGCACCGGCGAGCACGTCCGCGGCCTGCAGGTACGACACCCGCGGATGCGGATCGCCGCAGCGGTCGAGGTCCATCATTCCGGAAATGGCGTTGATGAGATGCGCGTACGCCTGCATGGAGCGCAGCGGGCCGGTCTGCCCGAATCCCGAGATCGAGCAGCAGATGAGCGACGGCTTGATCTCGTGCAGCGCCGCCGCGTCGATACCGTATCGCGCCATCACGCCCGGCGAGAAGTTCTCCACCACGACATCCGAACGCTGCACCAGATCGAGAATCACGGCGCGCGAGTCGGGATGAGCGAGGTCGAGCGCGATGCTGCGCTTGCCCGCGTTGAGCCGAACGTAGTAGGTGCTCTGGTCGGTCCGTCCGGGATCCAGTTGCAGGACGGTGTAGCGGATCTCGTCCCCTTCGCCGGGCCGCTCGATCTTGATCACGTCCGCGCCCAGATCGGCCAGCAACCGCGTGCAGTACGGACCGGACAGCACGCGCGTGAAGTCGAGAACGGTGACGCCCTTCAGCAGAGGGTCGCGGACCGTGTTCGAGATGGAATCCATGGGGGTCATCCGGATCGTGAAGCAGGGAACGGTTGCGTGAACCGGATCAGAACTTCGAGAAGTCCGCCGGCCGCTTCTCCAGAAATGCGGAGAACGCTTCCTTTGCCTCGGGAGACTGGAGCCGCTTGCGGAACTCGTGGCTTTCGTCGCTCATCCGTTCGGCCACGGCGGCGGCCCACGTGCGTTTCATGAAGGCCTTGGTGAGGCGCACGGATTCCGGCGGCAGCGCGGCGAGCGCCTTCGCGGCGTCCATCGCGTACTCCAGCAGATCGGCTTCCGGCACGACTTCGGTCACGATGCCGGCCGAGAGCGCCTTTTCCGTGTTGAAGGGTCTGGCCAGGAGCCGCAGTTCGGCGGCGCGCTGGTAGCCTGCGGCGAGCGGCAGCAGCAGACTCGAGGCGGCTTCCGGAACCACACCGAGCGACGTGAAAGGCAGTTGGAAGCGCGTGGCCGGGGTGGCGTACACGAAGTCGCAGTGAAGCAGCATGGTGGTTCCGATGCCCACGGCCGGCCCGCCCACGGCGGCGACGATCGGCTTGGGGTGCGTGGAGATGGCCTGCAGGAACTGCCACACCGGAGACGAGTCGTCGTGCGGCGATTGCAGCAGGAAGTCGCTGAGATCGTTGCCCGCGGAAAAGCAGGTGGGCGTGCCGTGGATGAGCACGGCTCGCGTGGCCCGGTCGTTCTCCGCCGATCGGAGTCCGTCCGCCAGCGCCTGGTACATCTCGGCAGTGAGCGCGTTCTTCTTGTCCGTGCGGGCCATCTCGATGCGGCAGATGCGGTTCGCGGTTTCGGTGCGATGAGGTCGGTCATGGCGTGGTCCTGGGTGAGACGATTCAGACTTTGTAGGGGCGGGCACGAGGAACTCCCAGGAGAGACCTCGGCGGTCCGGTCGAACGTGACCTCGATGAGCGAGGTGCTGCGGCCCAGCGATCTTTCCAGTGCGGTGCGCAGGCCCGCGGGTGTCGATACTCTTTCACCTGGCACACTATAGCTCTCCGCGAGCTTCACGAAGTCGGGGTTGGTCAATTCCGGGAGCGATCAGCCGGCCGTCGAACAGCTGCTTCTGGTCGCGCCACATTGCCGTACGCAGCGTTGTTGAAGAGCACGATGGCGACGTCGAGGTGGTAGGTGGCGGCTGTCGCGAGATCCTGCAGTCCGAACTGGAAGCCGCCGTCGCCTGTGATCGAAACCACGGCCTTGTCGGATGAGCGGCCTTCACCCCCAAGCGCCGTCGGAAAACCGAAGCCCAGGGTGCCTTGCGGTCCGCACGTGACGAACGTGCGCGGCTCGTAGACGGGAAAGCCGTAATAGGAGGCAAAGCCGGCCTGGCAGATCTCCTCGACGAAGAAGCCGTCGCGAGGCAGCACGTCGCGAATGGCGGCGAGGTATTCGATGTGCGGCTGGATCTTCTGCGTGTCACGGGTGACGGCGTCCTTGAGGTCGACGAACTCGTTCTGCGAGAGGGCCGCGAAACGCCTGCGCGGCGTAGTGCGGCGGCGAGTTGTCCGGCGCCGTCCGCGGCGTCGCCGAGGATCGTCACGTCGGGGGACAGCCGGGCCGTCTGGGTCGGATCGATGTCAATGAGGATGGTCTTGCGCGGCGTTGCCGCCTTCGGCCAGCGGAACCACGCGAGCTCCATGCGGGACCCGATCCCGATGACCACGTCGGTCTGCTCCCAGCGGCGATGCCCGGCCG
>JADJPK010000017.1 GCA_016713305.1 Betaproteobacteria bacterium | reverse complement strand
TGTGATCCACCGTCTTCCGTCGAGGCCATGAAGAATCAGATCGCCGCCATCATGGACTGGACGCACACGCGGCGAGCGCTACGCCTATCTGCGAGATCTCGCAACCCACCCCTAGTGGTCAACGGCGCAATGACATCATGGTGCTGAGCGTCAACTCGTTCACGCTGCAGCAGCACATCCCGGAATGCGCAGTTGATCCTGTATCCGGATTCGGGACACGGCTCGCTGTTTCAGCATCCAGAACTGTTCGTTGCGCATGCCGCGCTGTTTCTCGATCGTCTGGACGAACGTGCCTGACTCAGGTGCGGGCCGCGCCTGGCGCTGACCTAGGCGACAAGCGTGTTCGCAACGAGTCCATCGCAAGGTGGCCGTCCAATCAAGCAGGACTGATTGCCAAATGAGAGAAAAGATGAACCGGGCAGCGGAGTTCAACGATCGGGGCCAGAGCTGCCTTCCTGGCTGCTTGGCATCGTTTTCAGAGTCGTCAAGCCGAAGAGGTCCCGCGCCGAACTGCTTGTTCGGACGGACCTCATGGCGCCACGGATTCCTGCACGCCGCCACGGTCGTAGCTCGCGGATACGTGCTGTGGCTACGGTTGCAAGCGAACCTTCCGGAAGGAGAGTGGGTTCACAACGATCGAACCTGGAAGTCGGATCATCTTGGCACGGCTAGAGACGGCGCTATCGACTGCATCGCAAAAACCTGTGCACATCGGCCGGACTACGCAGGTATGGGACGCCACCGTGGTGAGTCGCGACACGGGCCGCACGCTGGCGCTGTTTCGGTGCACGCAGATGGTGCTCTACTCGAACTGACGCCGTTCAAGCAGCAGACCGCGGGTCACGGGTTGGCGGGCGAGACTCACGCTGTGCCCCGCCTTCATCCTCAATCGCACGCGGTATGTCGGGCTGATAGCTCTAGCAACGCTGGTAGAGATCGGGTGAAAAGAAGCCGCTCCGCTGAAGAACGTCATCGCGTGACAGGGTCAACGCGATCGTCAGTCAATGGTTTTCTTGATAACATGACGAGCGTCGTAATTAAGGTTCTTAGCAGTTATCCGATATGCCAAGACAAGTTACCGAGCAGCAAGGAGAGAGGCATGAAGGTTTCAAGGAAACCAGCGCCAAGCACCAGAGAGGACCTGCTGAATGCGGCAGGCAAGTGTTCCGGCGAGCGTGGCTTCTCACAAGGTGGGCATCGCCGAGATCGCAGCCGCCGCCGGCCTGACGCACGGGGCCTTCTACACGCACTTTGAATCGAAAGAGGCTCTGTGCGCCGAAGCCATCGGGCTTGCCTCGGGTCGAAGCCTTGCCGCACTGGAGTCAAAGCTGAAGTGGCGTGCGGCCGTGGAAGCTTACCTGAGCCCTAAGCATGTGCGCGACCGGGCCAATGGCTGCCCGTTTGCCGCGCTCGGCGGCGACGTGCCGCGCGAGGGCGAGATGATCAGGACGGCGTTCTCCGGCGCGCTCGAGCAGTCCATCGAAGCCGTGGCGTCGGGGCTCGGGCACGCAGGGGAGGGCACGCGCCGTGAGGAGGCTATCCAGGCGCTCGCCACCATGGTGGGGGCTCTAGTCCTGGCCCGTACCGCCTCAGCACCAAGACTACGTGATGAGATCCTGGGCGCAGCGCGCGACAAGGTTCTCTCGATGTCGGACGACTGAATTTGTTCGCAGTGGCTACTGGCTGTCTTGCTCGACGGTGCGCGAGGTCGACCACTGTCGTGTCAGCGATTCGTCACTTTGCCTCTCCGGCGACGAGCGAGCGAGTGTGACAGATCAACGCCTGCAGTGAATCCGCGGCATCTGCCCAGTGATGAAAGGGGGGGGCAATGAACGAGACCGGAACCTTGAAACGAGACGTTCGAAGGGCGGGGCGTCGTGTGGGTGAGTTTCTATGGCCCGTGCCGCGGTTTGGGTCGTTCGAGCTTCTCTCGTTTTCATTTGCTGTGGTCGACGTAGACGGCGTTGCCGTTCAACAGAAGTAGGAGCACGACATGAAATACGCAGTCTTCGGAAAGACCGGCTTGCAGGTGTCACAGCTCGCGCTTTCTCTGGCAACTTCCGGCACCGGCTGGGGCTACGGTGCCGAGGCCGCCGATAGCGCGGCGATATTCGATGCCTATGCCGAGGCGGGCGGCAATTTCATCGATACGGCTGACGTCTATCAGTTCGGGCAGTCCGAGGCGATTCTCGGCAACCTGCTGGCGGGGCGACGCGATAGTTTCGTGCTTGCCACTAAGTTCACCAGAGGGTCCGCACCCAATGCCGATCGGCTTGTGATCGGAAACAGTCGCAAGGCCATGATTGCGTCGGTAGAAGGAAGTCTCAAGCGGCTCAAGACGGATCGGATCGACATCTACTGGGCCCACTATCCGGATGGAGTAACGCCCGCTGAGGAGATTGTTCGTGGCTTCGAGGATCTCGCGCATGGCGGCAAGATCCTTTATGCAGGCCCTGTCGAACTTTCCAGCGTGGCGGCTCGCGCGTGCGGTCACCTTGGCGGACCTGACTCGTGCGGTTCCGATCGCCGCTGCGCAGTTCCAGCACAGCCTGGTCCATCGCGCTCCCGAGGCCGACCTCTTTCCAGCGTCCGAGGCACTCGGGCTAGGCGTCGTAACCTGGTCGCCGCTCGGAGGCGGAATGCTGACAGGCAAATACCGGCGGGGCGAGAAGGGGCGCGCCGAGGGTTTCGGCGGCAGGGTGTTCCAGCCAGAGGATTCGGTGCAACGCACACAGATCCTGGACACGGTGCTCGCCATCGCGGGCGAGCTCGGCGCGAGCGCGGATCAGGTGGCCATTGCCTGGGCGGGTACCCACGGCGCAGTCCCGATGATCGGTCCCCGCTCTCTCGCGCAACTCACCAGCGATTTCAGGCGCGATCGCGCTAGCGCTCTCGGACGAGCAACTCGGGTCGGCTCGACGCCGCCAGCGGCATCGGTCCGTCGGCTCCTGAGGATCCCAGTACCGTGGGCTTCCGCCGACAGGTCACGGTTGGTAGTCGCCTGAAGTCTTGCCTGAACGGCTGGCCGATCTCTCGGCCATGGCTCAGCTCTCGAGTGAGACCTGACGGTCACTGACAGGCCGGGCCTCAGTCGGTCCAGGTCAGACTGCTTGGGTTCGAAGCGGATTCGAACGGGCACTCGCTGGACAATCTTTGTGAAATGCCCGTGCCTGGCTCGAACGGCAGAAGCGAAAATCGCGAGCCAGATCCGCGCCAGGCTATCGATGGTGCTGATGAACACCCGCTCGGGAACGTAATCAATTTCGATGCGGGCTCGCTGGCCGGACGCATGCGCAGTCTGCGTCTCCTTGAAGTTGGCGGTGATGTAGAGCTCGTGCATCGGAACTAGCGTGAGCAGGCGAGTGCCCGGTTGGACGTAGTCGCCCTGCTGCACCTGCCGATTGCCGACTACGCCGTCGATCGGCGCAACGACGACGGCGTGTCGCTGTTCCTGTTTTGCGAGTGCGAGCGAAGCGCGGGCGCGCTCTACGGTCGCCTCAGCCTTCCGTAGCGAGCCTTCCAGCGCCGCGCGCCGCGGTTTCGCCTGGTGACCTGTTCTGAGTAGCGCGACGTCCGATAGCTGCTCCTCGTGACATCTTCTTTTCCAGTGATTGCCGCAGCGCGAAAGGCGTCTAGCGCGCTTGCGGCCACAAAGCCACGCGCGACGAGGTCCTCGTAGCGAGCGCGATCGGCAGCCGCGCGCTTGGCTTGCGCTTCAGACGCACGAATCGAGCTCTGCGCGGCGCGAACATTCGAGGCTGCCAGCTGCTCCTCGGCGCCGAGGCTGAGCAGTGCCGCTTTCACGGAGGCGACGCCGGCAACGGCGTCTGCCAACTCGGCGACCGCCGTGGCGACGTGTGCATCGAACTCTTCCGGATTGATCCGCACAAGTGGATCTCCGGCGTGGACGGACTGGTTATCCTGCACGAGCACCTGAGACACCAGGCCGCGCACTTTCGGCGCCACCGTCGCCGCGTCGGCACTGACGTACGCAGCAGCCGTGGTCTCGACCGAGGCTGGAGTGAGGATGTAGGCGGAACCGGCCAGGCCGCGGCGATTGGCGGCTACCCCCACGACCAGTGTGCGGCGTGCTGGCAGTGCGATGCGCTTCCGTGCCGTGACGGGAGGCTGGCTTTGGTCCGCGTTTCCGGCGGGTAGTCTGCTGGACCGCAGGGCTTGCTGTCCCGGTCGTACTCAAAATTCACTTCTCATAACAGGACGAAAGCGCCCATGCAGGCTTCTTGCCATTTATTGAATGACGAACGTAATATCACACTCGCAACACACCCTGTCAAGCACTGCTCGCTCTGGGATCACCCCATGTTCTCTTCATTGCCCACGAAGCAACTCGTCCTCTGCAGGCATCAGCCGTGAAGGGGGCCATTGCGCCGCCGAACGGCATCGTTGATCCCGCCACGTGGTCGAACGCACGCAAGTATCTTGTGTTCGGGGTGATGGCCTTCGGGCAGTTCATGGCGCAGGTCGACATTCAGATCGTTGCCGCCTCCTTGAACGAGGTTCAGGCTGGGCTGTCGGCGGCGCCGGATGAGATGAGTTGGGTCCAGACGTCCTACCTCATCGCGGAACTCGTGATGATTCCGTTCTCCGCGTTCCTTACTCAGGCGATGTCCACTCGCTGGCTGTTCGCAACGTCGGCGGGCTTGTTCACCTATGCGGTGTGCTGTGCGGGCTTGCCTGGAGCATCGGATCGATGACGGTATTCCGCGCGCTTCAGGGTTTCACCGGTGGCGCCATGATCCCGACGGTGTTCGCGGTGGGATTCACGCTGTTCTCCGGCAAGCAACGCGCCATGATTCCCGCCATTCTCGGGTTGTTCTCTGTGCTCGCCCCCATGCTTGGTCCCACAGTAGGTGGCCTCATCACGGAGTACATCAATTGGCGGTGGGTCTTCTTCATCAATGTCGTACCGGGCCTTGCGGTCACCGTGCTACGGTACGGTTTCTTCGGGTGATAGCGCCGATACAACGATGTTTCGACGTATCGACTGGCTGCATCTCCTTGCCATGGCGGTCTTCTTGGGTGGCCTGCAGTACGTGCTGGAGGAGGGGCCGCGTCTGGAATGGTTCGGTGACGCCGGAATCATGATCAGCGCCTGGCTGTCGCTGGTCGCGTTCGTTGTGTTTCTGGAGCGCTCCTTCTTCTCCCCCACACCGATCGTCAAGCTGACCCCCCTTCCGCCGCGCCGGCTTCAGGTTCGCGTGCGTGTTCAACCTCGTGATCGGGTTCGGAATGTTTGCTTCAACTTACCTGATTCCGGTGTTCCTGGGGCGAGTCCGTGGCTTCAATAGCATGCAGATCGGTACGACCGTGTTCGTCGTCGGCGTGGCGCAGATTGCCAGCACGCTGATTGCAGCGCCCCTTTCCCAAAGGGTAGACGGCCGGCTGCTCTTCACTGTCGGGTTGTCGCTTTTTGCTTTCAGCCTATGGCTAACGTCTCAAGCGACCTCACAGTGGGGCTTCGCCGAGCTTCTGGTTCCGCAACTCGTGCGCGGGTTGGCGCTTATGCTGTGCATCGTACCGAGTGTGACCTTGGCGCTGGCGGGATTCGAAGCTGTGGAGCTCCGCTATGCCTCTGGGTTGTTCAATCTGATGCGGCCTCTAGGTGGTGCTATCGGGATCGCACTGGTCAACACGGGGCTTCAGGACAACAGTCGCATCGCCATGGCGCGCTTCGGCGAGACGCTCGGACGCTCCTCTCATGCGTTCAGCGACGGCATCGCCGGAATGACACGGCGGCTATCCGCCGTTACACCCGACCCGTCCCAGGCTTTTCTGGAAGCGCAGGGCATCATCGCGCGATTCATCAGCCAGCAAGCCGCTACGATCGCGTTCAACGAAGTCTTCCGCGGCATGTGCTGGATGTTCGTGGCGGCACTGCTGATGGTTCCATTTGCCAGACGCGGCCCGGCCGGTGCTGTGTAGAAACCGTCACCTCCCGCTGAAGAAGAGACCGCAAGAAGTGCGACCGCTTCTCCGGAGGTGTGAATAAAATGATGATGACCATCTCCCTAGGGGGCTGCTATGCGCTACGCACCTGAGCACAGGGTCCAGACACGCGAGAGAATTGTGCGTGAGGCCGCGGCCGAGATCCGCAAACATGGCCCTGACCGAATTGGAGTTGCCAGCCTCATGAGCAAAGCGGGGCTTACCCATGGTGGGTTCTACGCGCACTTCAAGTCCAAGGACGATCTCGTGGCGGAGGCGATAACGTATATGTTCGATGATCGCTATGCGGCGTTTCTGCAGAGGATGCAAGACGTTGAGCCTGCGCAGGGGCTTGCGGCTTACGTTGACGGTTACCTGACCGTGCGTCATCGTGACCAGCCGCAGAATGGGTGTCCCTTGCCGTGCCTGACCGGAGATCTCGCACGCATGTCGGCGGCTGCATGCAAACGATTCGACGAGGGAACCCGGCGGCTAACGAACTCGATCGCCGATGCGTTACGGGCAATGGAGCGTCCGTGCCCGGAGGTGCTGGCGGCGTCCATGCTGTCTGAGATGGTGGGGGCCATGGCAATCGCTCGCGCGGTGTCAGACAACGAGCGGTCCAAACAAATTCTCCTAGCCTCGCGCGACAGCATCAAGGCCCGTATCGGACTAGATATCTGATCACGTCTTCTTGCGTACGGTGGCAGTCACCATTCGTCCAGACTGGGCCGGAAGGGGCCCAGGATGCTTACGATGCAGTTGGAGTAAGGCGCAAGCGTTGTACCGCGCGAGGCTATCAATCGAGAGAATCCGGCTGTTCTTTCAGAATTCGCGCATACAGCGATTGAAACTGAAACCATCCGCTGAATGGCGAACCGACGATCTGATACGCCTGCAGCGCGGATTGCTCTGAGATCATCTTGAGCGGCTGCCCGGAGTGAGCCGCTGCGGCTTCAGCCATCAGCTGCGCCCTGACAGGTCCGGATCCATTGTGATGAACCACCAGGCAGCTTCGTCGACAGTCTCGCCGACTGTGAGAAGACCGTGATTCTGGAGAATGACGGCTTTGTGGGAGCCAAACGCATTGGCGATCTGCTGCCCCTCGTCAAGCTGGACCGCGACTCCTCCGTAGTCGCTATACAGAGCGTGGTCGTTGTAGAAGGCGCAGGCGTCCTGCGAAATGGGGTCCAGTTTTCGGCCTAGAGCGGCGAATGCATGGCCGTAGGTCGAGTGCGAGTGCGCGGCGCTCACGGCGTCGGCCCGAGCCGCATGGACACGGGAGTGAATGGCGAACGCGGCAGCATTCACGGGGCGATCGCCCTCGACGACCTTGCCGTCGTGACTGACGCGAATGAGGTCCGATGCCCTGATAAGAGTGAAATGCATCCCGAACGGGTTGACCCAGAAGGTATCGGGGAACTCCGGATCGCGCGCTGTAATGTGTCCGACGACGCCCTCGTCGAGGCTGAAGCTCGAAAATAGCCGGAAGCTGGCTGCCAAGCGTTGCTTGCGATGCTGTCTTTCCTCGCCAACACTCGCAAACACTGGCGGGCGTGGTAGATTGCGATATTCGTTCAGCGGTGCTAGTGGTGGCTTGGACGCTTCGCTTGGAGCGCCTCACGTGCCGTAGTGGACTGCTAGCTCACCAAGTTGCATCGTGACTACCGAAGATGTCTGAACGGGCTTTCGCCAGCCGAGGCTGGTGCCTACCGATGCTTGTGCATTCATGCGGTGACCCGCTGCAGAGGCGGAACCCTCTCGCCGCGGGGCGGCGGGTTTGCCAGTCACGTGGGTGACGTCGACACGCGTTAAATGGATGAACAGGCATCGGTTGGCGGGCGACTGAGATCCCATCCTTCGAGACCCAGATTCTTCGCCGACATCAGGGAGCGAATTGACTGTTGAGCGCGGTTTCAGGCGGGTGTTTACCGTCACGGTCGAAGAGGCTGTCCTTGCGTCCATCGTCCTCTGACGACAACGTTCGCTGACAGTCATCATTGCCAGACGGCAAGAGTGACGGTAAATCCGGCAATTCAAGTCTAAGGAGTTAAGTTTGATCAATGGGTTGACGCGATAGTCAACCATTGAGTGGGAGTAGGGGGGAAACCCCGACTGCGAGACTTGCAATGCCCTTTCGTCCTCTTGTACCCGGCCCGGGCGGGTTCGGCGCATTCGTGCTGCGACTCGCCGTGTCCGTCTGCTCGCTCGTATTGTTGGCCAGTACCACCGCCGAGGCCGGTGA
This sequence comes from Betaproteobacteria bacterium, assembly GCA_016713305.1. NCBI lineage: Bacteria > Pseudomonadati > Pseudomonadota > Betaproteobacteria > Betaproteobacteria bacterium. The sequence goes on along the minus strand of JADJPK010000017.1, from coordinate 18,593 downwards.
AGCGGTTCCCGTGCCGATCCGCTTTCATGCGGGCAGCGACCTCGAGATGGTGAAGGACGGCGTGACGATGCGCTCCTGGGTCACCGAGCGCCAGATCCGCGACGTCGTTCTTCCCGAGGTGAATCGCATCTGGCGGCCCGCCGGCATCGTGTTCGTCCTCGACGCGGTCGAGCGGGTCCGTACGCTCCGGCCCGCGAACCGCGAGCGTTTGCTCGAGGAAATCGCGGCTTCGACCCGCGACGAGGACGGCGAATCCGACCCCGAGCGCATCCGCAAGCTGGGCGAACTGCTGGCGTTCGGCGATGAAACGCCTCCCCGTTGCGCGTGTACTTCGTGCCCTACCTGGGGAGGCGTCCCAGGGGAACACCAAACGGAAGCGGGGGCGTGTCGTCGTTGGCGAATGGACCGACAAGCCGTCCAAGGGTCGTGGCCCGCCGGAGCGCTGCGCACTGAGCGAATCCGGCGACTTCGTCAAGGGCTCGCTCGGCCGGACGATCGCGCACGAGCTTGGCCAGGCCCTCGGCCTCTCGCACCCGGACAAGACGACACAGACGGAATTCGGGCGTCTCATGGGCGGGCGCAAGCCGGGATACCGCCTGACGCCGCCGGAGATCAGTGCGGCCCGCTCGGCGGCGGAAGCGCTGGCGCGCCGGTAAGCCTGGAGACGGTGGCACTTTCGGGGCGAGGTTCCGAACAGGCAGCCATATCGAGCCACCGGCACGGACAGCCAATGCGGCTCGGCGCGCGTACCGTTCATGGTGAATTCGATGGTTGAGGTGGGCTTGGCGGCGCGTGCAGATCGGTCATGGTCGTGAATGACGGCGCGGGTCGTGGTTTGGTGTCCACGGGTAGGCAAAGCAGTGCCGTCAGCAGCGCGAGCGAAATGAGCAGAAGGTAGAGCAAATCGAAGTCGTCGCGTTGCAGGGTCGCGTGGCCGAGCAGCGCCACGGTGAGCGCCACCCCGAGCACCGAGCCAATCTGGCGTGTGGCCTGGTTGACGGCGCTGCCGACCGCATAGTGCGCCACGGGCAGCCGGTTGACGGCTGCGGCCGATAACGAGGGAAGCACCAGTCCGACAGAGATTCCGCTCATCATCAAGCCGGGAAGCCAGTGCAAGACGTAGTGCACCTCGGTTCCGGGCACGAGCAGAAACCACAGACCGCTACAGGCATACAGCAGGGAACCGCCCACCAGGAAGCGGCGATGGCCCAGTCGCGACGCCAGGCGACCGGTGATGATCGCAGTGGGCATCACCAGCAGGGGCCCGGGCGTCACCGCCAGTCCTGCCTGCGGCAGGCTGAAGTGCCAGACGTTCATCATGTAGAAGAAGAACGTCAGGAACATCATCGAGAACGCAATGCCGAAAGACAGGGTCGCGGCATTGACGAAGCGGTAGGTTCGGTTCTGAAACAACGCCAGATCCACCAGTGGCTCTGCCGCTCTGCGTGCCCAGGCGACGAAGGCACCGGCGGCGACCAGCCCTGTCGCGCCGAGGATCGCGAGTTCGGTGTGGCTCCAACTCGGCGCATCGGACTCCACGATCGCCAGCGTGACGGTGCCCACGGCCAGCATCATCAGCGCCATGCCGACGACGTCTATCCGACGGCGCGCGTCGGGCTTGGTCGATTCCGTCAGGATAGCCGCGCCGCGCCACAGCGCGAGCCCGCCCAAGGGAAGGTTGAGGTAGAACGCCCAGGGCCAGCCCAAGGTTTCGATCACGAAACTGCCCGCGCTCGGGCCCACGGCGGCGGCGAGGCCGCCGACCGCACCCCACAGGCTGACGACCACTGCCCGCCGTGTCTGCGGAAATGCGGCGAGAACAATCGACAGAGAGGCAGGGGTCAGCAGCGCCGCTCCGATGGCCTGCACCACACGGGCCGCGACGAGCCAGCCTACGCTTCCTGCCAGACCGCAGGCCGCCGACGCGGCGAGGAACAGCGCCACGCCGATCAGGAAGACCCGCCTGCGACCGTACGTGTCGGCCAGGCCGCCGGCGGGAATCAACGTTGTCGCGTAGACCACCGTGTAGGCGTTAAGGACCCACGACAGGTCCGCTGCCGATGCGCTCGCAAAGGCGTGCCGCAGCGGGTCGAAGGCCGCGAACAGCATCGTCGTGTCGAGCGACACGAGGAAGGACGCGACGCTGGCCACCCAGAAGACGGGCCATGGCGAGGCAGGCTTGGCGCTGGCCGCCGCCACGGCGGCGTCGGGAGGTGTGTTCACAGGCGTTCCTGCACGTAGATGCCGGGACGGGCCGACAGGCCCAGCTTGACGTGCTGCGTCATGTCGTCGGCCAGCACTTCGTCGGCACCTGCCTCGAAGCGCGTCGAAGGCGCGATCGACGATGTCCTCCGGTCGCGGCCTTCGGCATGTCGATGCCTTGCGTCATGTCGGTATCGACGAACCCCATGTGCAGGGTCAATACCCGGGTTCCCTGGCCGCGCAGCTCATTTCGCAGGCCGTTGCTGAGACTCCAGGTCGCCGACTTCGTGACCGCGTAGGCCGCCAGCGCGGGCATCGTGACCCAGCTGGCTACCGAGGCCACGTTCAGCAGCGCGCCGCCGCCGTTGGCAGCGAGCACCGGTGCGAACGCGCGCCCCACACGCAGCACGCCGAAGACGTTGGTCTCGAACTGCTGGCGCATGCTGGCTTCCGAATCGGGGCGAGCAGGCCGCCGTATTGGGCGATGCCGGCGTTGTTGATGACCAACGTCACGTCGGGGGCCTGCTGCGCGGCGGATGCGATGTCGGCCGGAGAGTTCACGTCAAGCTTGATCGGCACGACACCCGGCAACGTGACGCTGGAGGGGTTACGTGCGCCTGCGTAGACCTTGAGCGCTCCGCGCGCCAGAGCGGCTCGGGCGAAGGCCAAGCCGATTCCGCGGTTGGCGCCGGTGATGAGGACGGTGGCGTTATCGAGTTTCATGGGGACTCCTGGATGCTGGTCATCATATGGATTGACGAGACTGTTCGACGGCGGTCTAGGGCCCGCACGTCAGGTTTCGTACTGGTGGATAAGGGCGGCCCGCGCGCTGGCCAGCAAAGACTTGCCGGCCTTGCCCTGGAGCGCGCGCGCCAGTTGCAGCGCACCGACCATCGTGGCGGCCACCACCTGCGCCTGCTCCGCATCGGTTCCGGGCGGAAGGCTGCGGCGCACGAGTTCGACCAGGCCCAGAACGCGGGTGCGGGCGGCTCGTGCGACCTCCTCATCCTGGCGTGGAATCTCGGAGGCCAAGGCAGCAACCACGCATCCGCTCTCGGCATTCTCCAGATGCGCATCGCCGAGATAGGTGTTCACAAGCGCCGAGAACGGGCTCATCCCCTGTGCCTGGCCTTCGCGCAGGCGATCGGCCAGCACCGCAACCGTGTCCTGACCAGCGCTGGGTGGCCTCGGCCAGCAAGGCCTTGCGGGAGGCGAAGTGGGCATAGAAGCCTCCGTGCGTGAGTCCGGCTTCCTTCATGAGGTCGGCCAACCCGACACCGTCGTAGCCGGCACGGCGAATCGCGCGCGACGCGACGTCCAGGATGCGATCGTGGGTCAGTTCCTTGCGAGACGGGGCAGACATGATGTGCGTAGTATTACGACCATCATATTGATTGTCAATTGCAGTCGCGGAGGTGCATCGGGCGATCGTCGCGGCAGTGATCGAGTACGAGTGAGCGGGCCCAGAGGTCAGGCCGGCGCGTCGGCATCAAGCCCCCGCCCACCATCCCGATAAGCCCAGACACGGCCAGGACGGCCGCTTTGCCCGGGGTCGAACACAATGAAGAATGCTTTCTCTACGCTGGCGCGAGCATCTGCGGCAACAACCGCGTCGTGTTCGATTGGCGGCAACAAGTACCGGCTGGTGGTCGAGATGCAGTACCAGGCAGGGATCGTGTGGGTGAAGTTCGTCGGGACGTGCGCGCAGTACGTCCGGATCGACGTGGAGACTGTGAATGACTATCAAGCCAATCCGCAATGATGACAACCTGCGGCGGGCCTTCCGGCGCTTGGAGAAAATCTTCCAGGCTGCGGAGGGCGCGCCGCAGGCGGACGAGCGCGACGTGCTCGTTACGCTTATCGAAGCGTACGAGAACAAGCATTGCGACTTCGGTCCCGCCGATCCTGTCGAAGCGATCAAGTTCTGCATGGAGCAGGAAGAACTGACGCCTCAGGCTTTGCAGGTTTCGCCTGCCCCATCCTCAGCCGATGAGGGCGTTCTGCATCGCCCAGAGAGCCGCTGCCGCGCGTGTCGACACGCCGATCTTGTTGTAGACGTGCTGGATGTGGTGATCGGCGGTCTTGGTCGAGATGAACAGGCGGTCGGCAATCTGGCGCGTGGTGAAGCCCTTTGCGGCGAGGTTGAGTACCTCGACCTCGCGCGACGACAGCCCGCCTGCGTGCTTCGCGCGACGCGATCGCGCGGGCTGCGCGTCGTGACCTGCAGCGACTAGCACGGCCTCGACAGCGCGCTCGGCGATCATCCCCGCCAACGCGCGCCGGCGAAGTTCGGCCGCGGCATCGGCGGCGGCAAAGGCTGCGCGGTCCGCGCGCTCGGTCGTGAGGCCCACGTAGGCATCTGCCGCCGCGAGCAGGGCGGCCGAAGTCTCGCCCGCGCCCACCTGCAGTCGCTTGTGGTATCCGGAGCCGTCCGCCGTTTCGTGATGCGCGGCGGCGACCGGACAAAGGGCCGCGAGCGCGGGAGATCGACGCAGCATCTGCTCCGTGAGGAGCGGATGCAGTTCGACACGATCGAACTCGGCGCGCGTCAAGGGGCCGGGTTTGTCCCAGATGGAATTGGGTACGGCGGTCGTGCCGAAGTCGTGGACGAGCGCGGCGTGCCGCAACATCGCGATGTCGGCCTCCGGCAAGGCGAGTTGGCGTGCCGCGGCAGTCGCGAGATCCGCGCAGCGCCGGCTGTGGCCCGCCATGTACGGCGACTTGAGATCGATGAAATCGGCCGCGACCTCGAGCGCGTCGTCCAGCGCCGCACCATCGAGCGTGCGCCGCGGACTGGGCTCGAGTTCCAGCACCGCATCCCAGGGTTCGACCTTCGCAAGGCGCTCGAACCAGTATTCACCGTGCCGGATGAAGACATCGGCGAGCGCCGGGTCGTACGTGCGGTCCCGGCGATCGCGGGCAGCTTCGAGCGCCTTGGCCGGGGAGAACAACCGGCAGATCGCCTCCATGTCGTGCGTGAGGTGCACGATGCGCATCGCCAGTGGAATCTCCGTGCCGCTCGCCCCGGCCGGAAAGCCCTTGCCGTTCCAGCGCTCGAACGTGAAGCGCAGCGCGTCGCGCACTGCCGGGCCGAACGCGAGCCGCGTCGCGAGCATGTCGCCCACCTCGCAGCCCGACGTGAAGTTGCGCGCGATCCACTCGTGCACGCCCGCATGGATGGCCTGCACGATCTGATCGCGCGCCTCCGGCGGATGGCCCGCCGTCGCGAACGCGATGACATCGCGCATCACTTCGGCGGGATTGGCGGCATCGTGGACCAGCGTCTGTGCCCGGATGGCGATCTCGTCGCCGAACACCGACGCCACCTCGTGCGCATGGCCGGTGCAGCCCAGGTAGCGCAGCAGCGCGACCCAGTAGACCGTCTGTCGAAGGTCGGCGTCGTAGCCGGCCTCCTCGCACAGCCAGGTCGCGAGGAGGCACGAGCGCAACTGCGACTCGAGCGGCTGCCCGAAGGCGTTGTCCTGGGCGAGGGCCAGCGTGGCCACGAACTCGCCCATTCGTAGGGAGGTCGGAAAAATGGGGAGGTCTCCCGATGTCCGGCGGATTCCGGTTGCGGAGTATCGATCCTAACCGATCGCCGATCGGCCGCCGGAACGTGCGCCTCCGCGCCGTGCCGTGCCCCTGACCAACACAGGAGAAACAGCCATGTCCCCAACCCTTATCAAGGTCGGCATGATCGCGGACCAGACCGGTCCGCTATCGTTCGTCGGCATTGCCAACGCCAACGTCGCGCGGATGGTCGTCGACGAGATCAACGCCTCCGGTGGCCTGCTCGGCCGTCCCTCGAACTGATCGTCGAGGACAGCGCCACCGACGACGCCGCCGCGGCAAGATGCGCGGCCAGGTTGGTCGGCCAGCATCGCGTCGACGTGGTCTTCGGCGGCATCTACAGCTCGACACGCCAGGCAATCAAGGCCGAAGCAGTCACGCGCGGCCGCACGTTGTACGTCTACCCGGAGCAGTACGAGGGCCAGGAAGCCGATCCGCTGATCTTCTGCACCGGCCCGGTTCCCGCCCAGCAGGTGGACCCACTCATCCCGTGGCTGATGCGCGAGACCGGCGCGCGCAAGTTCTTCCTGCCCTCGGCCGACTACGTCTGGCCGCGAGTGATGAACCGGAAGGTGCGCGGCGTGGTGGAGTCGAATGGCGGCAGCATCGTTGGCGAGGAGTACTTCCCGCTCGATCACATGGACTACGAGGGCACCGTCCAGCGCATCATGGCGAGCGGCGCGGAAGTGGTGTTCAACACCATCGTCCCGCCGGGCGTGACGCCGTTTCTCGCGGCGCTCCACGATGCCGGCTTCTCCCGGCGCGGCGGCAAACTGGTCTGCACGTACTTCGACGAGAACTTCCTGAACATGGTGCCGGCCGCGCACGTCGAAGGCCTCTACAGCTGCCTCGACTACTACCAGGGGATCGACGATCCGTTCAGCCGCGAGCTGCTAGGGCGCTACGAGAAGCGCTTCCCCGGCGCGGCGAAGTTCACGGGCGGTGGCGCGTGCTCGGGGCTGTATCGAGGACTGCGGCTGTGGGCATCCGCGGTGAAGTCTGCCGGCACACTGGCGCAGGTCGCGGTGGTCGCGGCGTTCGACCGCGCCCGCATCGCGGAAGGCCCAGGCGGCCCCGCCGAGATGGTGCCGGGCGAACACCACCGCGCGGCTGCATTACGGACATCGCGCAGGCGCGCGGTGGCCGTTTCGAGGTGGTGCGGAATCTCGGCGCCATCGACCCTCAGGAGCAGGTGCTCGCGGTGGCGTGAGCGAGTTTAATCAATGACAGTGGCCGGCGCGAGGTCGCGCCGGCCGTCGGTACGCCCGGAACGGATGCCCGTCAGTTCTCCCAGCGCTGCGCGGCGAACTGCGGATCGAGGGGCGTCTGCATGAAGTGATTGGCGAAGTTGGCGATGGTCTTCATCGCGAGGCCGATCAGGATGCCCAGACCCTGCTCGCGCGTATAGCCGGCGGCGACAAAATTCTCCACCTCGGCTTCGGACACATGGCCGCGGGACCGGATCATGGCGCGCGTGAACGTCACGAGTGCGTCGAGCTTCGCATCTTGCACCGCGGTGCCTGCACGGATCGCACGCAGCGCCGCCGGATCGATCTTCAGGTTGGTGGCGAAGGTCGAATGGGCCGCCACGCAGTAGGCGCAGGAGTTCTCCATGCTGGCGACCACCAGCACTGTCTGCATCTCCGTTCCAGTGAGGCCGACCTTGGCGAAGTTCTTCACGAGCTCGGCGTAGCTTGCCAGCGTGGCCGGCGAGTTGGACAACCCCAGCAGCAGGTTCGGGACGAAGCCGAGGTGCTTCTGCGGCCCCTCCAGATATGGCCGGGCCTCCACGGGGGCGCTGTCGACGGTCGGAAAGGTGAATGAGGTCATGACCGGGTCGCTGGTCGTGTTCATGGTGGCTTCTCCTCTGGTTCGGCCGGATGGCCGGTTCGAGAGGCAGGATGCCGCCACGCCGACGGCGATACATCGGGTGAACTCCCCATCCTCACGGCAACCCGGCGGCCCGCTCCGGAGTCGCGCCTGGAGCGCGCCGGCTAAGGCTTGTACCGTCGGCCGGCCCACGGTGCCTTCCCAACGCTTGGCCTGCACGTACCCGGTGTCGAGTCCCCGCCGGTCTACTAAACAGGAGGGCCGTCAGGACGCCTTCGTGACGGGCAGCAACTCGTGATCGGCATGACGCAGGCCACGAACCGCATCATCAACGAGGTGAGGGAATCAACCCGGTGGTGTACGACATCAGCGGTAACTCGCCGGCGAAGATCGAGTGGGAGTAGGGGGCAACGGGAGTCGCAAAGATTGCGGGTGATGAGACGCTCTCGTGTTTGATGTGAGGCGAATCATCAAGCAAGCGCGAGGCAGCCCGATCGCCCTGGTTTGAAATGAGTGTGCGGCCTTTGCGCAGACTGGGGTCGGCCCCGGAGATTCGGAGGAAATTGACGGTAGGCCAGACGGAGTATGTGGCAGCTTCGTCGAGGCGACGGCGAAGGCCCGTAGGGCACGCTAACCGCCGTGACGTTGTCTTCCGAAGCGCTTCGTAAGACGTGTCGTGTCGCCAATGAGCGCTCATCCAGAGGTTCGCCACCCGCAACCCAGCGAGTGGTGTTCCGGGCCGACTCGACGATGAGACTGATGAGGCGGCAGGTTGAATCCGCAGGGCCGGCCGATCCTGGCGACCGGGGTGCCGCGGCAATCGCCGGGTCTGAAATGCAACGCGGCCGATGACTCGGCCGCGTTCGTTTACGGATTCGTGAGGTGAGTGGTCAGCGCCGTGCGCGCCGCGCGCCCCAGGCGACCAGTCCCATGCCGGCCAGCATCAACGCATAGGTTTCGGGTTCCGGCACGGCGGCGACCGCGAGGTGATCGATCGCCCAGCCGTCACCCGCGACGTTGTCCATCTTGATCCCGGTGATCACGTCGCCGTCCGTCGCGTCGATCCTCACGTAGCCGAACCGCCCGCCTGCAGCGCGCTACCCACGCCGAGGCTGGCCGCGCCACCGTTGATGCTGAAGACGACGTTGTATTCGTTCTGCTGGAGACTGAACCCCACGGAACGCACGGGGGTCGTGGAAGACGAGATCGATGTCTTTCCACTTGGGGTCGTCGCCGTAGGAAGGCGTCTGGTTGCCGAAGCTGCTCACCAGGACATGCGAGCCGTCCCACAGTGAAGAGCATGCGGGCGAGCCGCAGGGATAGCTGTAGAACGCGTTGCCGAATGCATCGTCTCCGCCGAAGGCGGTGGGTCGCGGGTCGAACGTCGTGGGCAGGGTCCCCGAGGGTGCCGCCGTCGACGTGCCGCCTGACCAGCCGATCTGCAGGCCCGCGATCAGTGTGGTGTCCTCGAAGTCTTCGATCGTGTAACCGTCGACACCGAGCACCGAGTCGTCGGCACCCCCACTGATTGCTCGGGAAGGTCGTGATCGTGAACGCTGCGTGAGTGGTGAAGGACAGGCCGGACAGCAGGGCGGCGATGAGGGTGCGATGGAATCCTCGCGACATGGGGTGGGTCTCCGAGTTATGTGTCGTTCGGGCGGCCCGGCGATGGGCGGGGCCGCCAAGAGGGGTGTCACCGGCGTCGATGATCGCGATGATGGGATCGTGGTCCGCGGGCAGACACTGCGGGCGTTCCACAGCAAGATGCCTGCGGATCTCTCGGCGCCACGGAGAAGACGATCTCAGATCGCCGTCGATCCAAATCCTTGAGGCGTAGTCTGTCAATTTGGTCGACGCCCGTTCGACCGGACACGACCGGCAGTCCGATCCACAGCGGGCGACCATGCCATTCACGCGAACGTGGACTCGACGCCTGGGCCGCGGTGGCACTTCGCTTTGCGCGTGGGTGCGTCGCCCGTGCCAGGCGGTGGAGGCGCCCGCCGCCCCGCTGTCCGTCGTATGCATGGACCCGCAGGGCACCGCTGGTCAGGAGCCGCGCGAGCCTTGGCGCGCCAAGTCCCGGCGGAAGGGGCAAGCCGAAGCCTGCGGGGATGGGTTGGTGCACGAAGCCGGAATCGACCACGGCCCGCGATCGTGCCGTCCAGGAGTCTCCGTCGATGAAAAGTCCGTTGTAGCCGAATGCGATGTCGATTGCGTTGCCCGCAGCTACGCCCAGCGTGCAGACCGCGGCAGTCGTGACGATGAACGCAGTGGTGCCGCACGATATTCAAGGTACATTCCGGTCAGCTCTCGGAGAAGGGCGACGAACCCGCAGCCCGGTGCTGCCCCCTGAGACCTTCATGCCTCGCATTTCTCGATTCACCGACGCCGCCCGTACCGCCTGCGTCGTCGGGCCGTCCTCGGCTTTTCATCCACCGGGTTCACGCGCAGACGCCCCCGGCAGCCGCATTCGTTCGGCAGGTCCGGACCGGTCATGCCGTCCAGACCGGGGATGGCAACCAGCTCACGCTGACGGGCTATCGGTTCGTGTCAACCTGGCGGTCGTCCCCGGCCACGGGTCGAGGCGGCGTCCTGGGCATTCCCCGGCGGCGAGACCATTGGCCTGCCGCTCAACGACGTGGATTCGGCTTTGACTACCACTCCGAACTGTTCGCGACACAGGAACAGATGGATCAGCGTTTTCCGGCCGGGGCGCATGTGTACACTGAGCGGCCCCCGGGCAGTCGAGTCGGTCACCTTGAACGCGGCGGTCGGTCCCTACCCGGATGCTTCCCCTATCTGACTGTTCGACGTTTTTTCGACTTGCGGGGGATGGGCGCTAAGGCAACGCCTTCGATTTCCACATCAGCCCCATCGGAACGCCGGCGCCAGGGACAGAGCAGACGATCACGTTCTTCGTGGACGACGTGGCTCACCGGCGAGACCCGATTCCCGAGTGGCGGGTCTGGCAGCCCCGTCCGTGACGCGCTGACGATGCCCGCCAACACGCTCCAGGCCGGGCGCACCTATCAGTTCCAGTTCTATCTCGGCACTCAGGTGGACTCACGGCAGACAACGCGGCAGGCGCTTCGCAGGGATTCACGCTGCTGACCACGGGCGAGTTCACGACGGCCGTGCCGGAACCTGCGACGGTCGGGCTGATGCTCGCGGGCCTGGGTTTTCTCGGAGCGGTGCGGCGCCGTAGAACGGCGGCCTGAGCGCGCGAGCGTTCGTCACGCTGGACGCCCGGCCGTTCCTCATTTCGGGATCCAGCGCGAGCCACTCCCGTGAGGCGCCACGAGCGCTGGATTCGACGGCCCGACATCGACACGGGCGTAGCGGCAGCATCCTTCACCGTCTCGTTCGTCGCGCTCTCCACCCATGCAAGTCTCCTCCGCTCGCCTGCGCCGCAGCCGCTCTTCGTCTATCCGTCGCCTCTGGGGCTGTTCGTGTGCGCCATCTTCGCGGTCGGCCGGACATGTGCTACTTCTTGGGTGATGCTCATCGGGATGTTCCGGAGCGACCACCCTCTGGCTCTTCGGGCCGCCGGCGGTGGTGATCCTGTTGCTGGAGCGGTACTGCTATCTCGTGCTGCGATCGCGGCCGGCGTCGCTCGTCATCGCATCAGCAGGGAATTACCGACCACACGAATGGGCGGCGCCACGGTTCCGTGGGGAGGACATCGCTCACTTCACGGGTGAAGACGATCCTGCGCGGCGGTACGAACCTCGTTGTCACGCTGCAAGCCAGGATCTGGCACGCGAGCATCTCGGGCGAGTTGCGCTCGCCACTTTCGTGGCTGGACAAACGTTCGTCATGGGGTACTGGCTGATCCGCCTCACGTCCCTGCGCTACGACGCCGTCGCGATCCGCGTCGCGCGAAGGCTTTCGCGGCGCAATGCCAATGGCGAGGACCGGCGCGCCCAGTTCAAGGCAAATGCCGGAATCGGAAGCGCCCGCCGGAAGGTCTCACGGCCGATCACCTTTATCGGTCAGCAAGTCATGGCGCTCAAGAAATAAACGCCGGCAGCACACGCTGCCGGCTGCCGAAGACACTCAGCTCCGTTGACACCTGCTGAATGCCCGCCAGCAGCCAGCCATCGCGACCTGATCGAGGCTTCATTGAGGTTCCAGGACTTCGATAAAAGGTCTGGCGGGGACGATCGGCGAAATTCCTTCAGCGCGCCGGTGAACCGTACGCTCGCCACGACGTGACCGTTCTGCTGTTCGATGCCGAGCAGTTCCGCTCTCCAGCGATTCCACTTCGGTGCGGTTAAGCGTCTCACCGCGCTCTGTGAAGTCCATCTTGACTCTCGCGAACATCTCGGGGTCGAAATCGGTGGATGTCGTTCAGGTCGCCGGTGTCCCACGCGGCCTGCAGCCGGACGAAACGCACCTTGGCGCTTGCGGACGAATCCGGCCACGTCGAAACCGGCCGGGAGTCGACCAAGTCGCCGCGGAGCCCCCTCGCGGGACGCGGGTGTCGAGGACGGTATGGGATCGCCTGTCACGCTGTAGTCGTCCCCGGTGCTGCGTCCTGATTCGGTGGGGCCGCAGGCCGGATCGGCTCTCGACTACCGCGCGCCCGTTCGAACGCCCCGAAGACCTGTAACCACCTGCAGCCCCCGGCATGTGCAGGAGCGCCGGTGGCCATCGTGGTTTCTCCGCAACATCCGCCAGGATGAACAGGCCTGCCATCACCAGGCAATCCGACGAGCAGGAGGGAGCCCATCATCTCGGCGAGTGCCCCATGCCGAAGTGGGAGAAGAGGGCGGCGATGCCCAGCCCGGCGGCCAGGCCGGCGATCGGGCTCCAGCCAGCGATTGCGGGCGGCTGGGCGTGGCACCGCCCTGCTGCGGTCCGGCAGCGTTGCGAGACGCCTGATTCTGGCCGGGAGCAGTTCTTGAGGTGGGGTGGCCTGACGTTGGCTCACGTTGTCCGACTGGGGTCCCATGGAGCGCCTGCCGCCCAGACGATGGGTTTTCGGCAATGACCACCACCATGGCGGTCAGCGCGAAGGCCGAGAACACGAACACTGCAAGACGGCGGATCAGGGAAATGGTCACGTTGAGTAATCCTTTCTGAAGCGGTGACCGGGAGTCTACTTGACCATAGGCAGCGTGACGCGGCGAAGGTTCACAATGCTGTAGGAGTCCCCAGTTCATCGATCTCAATGCACTGGCTGTGCCTTGAGACGTTCTGCGACCGAGATCCTGGCGGATCGGCACCACGCTCGCAATGCGACGCCAGGTGAAGACGCACGAGCGAGCAGGCAGGTCTCGATTTCTCGCCGCCTGCTCTGTTCGTGGCAACCTGTTGGCACGCGAGAAGCGGTCAACCCTTTTCTTCGTTCTGCGCTTCTTTGCCTGCAACCACGGCCGGGGCGAGCCCGGCCAGCATCAGCGCATAGGTCTCCGGTTCGGGCACTGCAGTGGCACGAACTTCGAGGTAGCCGCATCGAGATAGCATCGGTGTTAGAAACCGGGAATGCCGTGGAGTCCCCCACGAACGAGTAACGCAGGTAACGCGTGCTCTCTCCAGCAAAGGTGTGACCCCGGACTGTTCCACCGGTACTATTCGAGCAGGCTTTCCAGGAAAGGTGTCAGAGAGTTCCGCCGTCTGCGCATCGAGCATCGATACCGCGATCTGCCCTTCGTCGGTCTGCGTTTGATAGGCCGGCCTTCCGCCAGCCGCCGCAGAACAGGACCGAGCGTCCTGCTGTCCACGGTGGTATCGGCTTTCGAGGAATCCGCTGGTCAGGACGTTTCGGGATGTCTTCGCCGCACGGAAACTGAGGGCGTATTGGCGGCCGAAGATGTAATTCACGCCTTCTGTACGGGTCCGGCTTCGCTCACGGCGGTGCGGAGGTTCGACATTGCTGGTCGCTCCTGCCAGCTGGTCAGGCCAGACCTCGAATCCCGGATTGACGAGGCTGGGCGTGCGCCCCGGACGAAGCTCATGCCAGGACAACGGCTGCTTATGAAAGACTTGATGCACATGACGATCTCCTGGTTCGATGGAACTGGTTGAAGCAGTTTCTTCGCTTATGAGCTCTCCAGTTTTGGACGGTACCGCTGAGGGGTCTGACTGGTCCTCGAAGCGACCGCCCATGGCAAACAGCCACGTGATTCCTGGCGCGACACCCGGTCTGCGCCTTGAGGAGCGCGCTATCGCATTCCAAGGGGTCGCCGGATGTCTGTCCCTACCAACGTTCCATTCCGGAGCAACCCGGATATTTCTCGGGTGCGCACTGGGTGGGCTGTTCACCCCGAGTGGGGAAGTTGCCATCGCCGGACTCCTGCAGACGCGCCACGGGCATCAGTCGCTCACCGTTGTTTCGCCGCGGGATCCCCGCCATCACGGTGCTGAATCCGCCACCGACGTGGAGGATCCTCGCCAGGGACCCCGAGGCGTGGAAGTCCGGAGAGGAGGAAGGCGGCAGCCTCGCCCACATCAACGATCGAGACGGGCAGTGCGGCGGATCGGCGCGTTCCTCCTCGACGTGCACGGGAAGATCCGCCCGAAGTTGCTGATGCCTGCGGCGGCAAGTGTCTTGATGGGCCCGGCGGAAATTCCGTTCACGCGGATGCTGTCTCGCCGAGGTGCGCCGCCACGTAGCGCACGGACGCTTCCAGCGATGCCTTTGGCCAGCCCCATCGCGTTGCAGTTCGGCACCACTCACGCGGCGCCGAGATAGGAAAGCGCCGGCACGGGCTGAATCGCGTCCTCTCATGAACGGCCGCGCCGCGCGCCAGTGCGGGACGTTGTAGGCCGAGATGTCCTGGGACTGGATGGAATGCCCTCGGGCAGAGCCCCGTCGAGGAAGCCGCCCATGAACGCCTCCCGCGGGGCGACGCGGATCGATGTGGACCAGGCCGTCGAAAGCGTCCTCCATCGTTCGCCCAGGGCTCCGAACAGCGCCTCGATCTGGGCATCTTCTCTCCTCCACGTCGCAGGGAAGGATGATATCGGCATGTCGAATTCTTCAAGAGATCGGCCACGCGCTTCCGGACGCGTTCGTTCCGGTAGGTGGCGGTGAGTTCTCGGCTCCCCTGGCCCCGGCAGGCCCGGGCAAAGTGATGCCGGTAGGCGACTGAACGGGCAACCGATCAATCCCCGCGATAACGCGCTTGCCTCGCAGCAGGCCCACTGTCAGACCGATGTCGCGCGCACGCGCCTTCGCCGTCTACCAGGCAGCGCAGCAGGTCCTCCACGCTTCTTCAGCGATCAGCGATCCGAAGTGGCAGGCCTCTCCGAACCGCGGAATAATGAGCCATGTTCGAGATCACGTGGCCACCGCTGCGGCCAGCTGGATTGTCGATTCAGAACCGTCCGGCACGGGTCAAATTCCGTCCCCGCAGCCCGCAGGAGAGCAGGTGTTCCAGGGCCAGCGTGCACGTCCCCGGTCCCTTCGCCTTGCCCTTCATCCGCGCCTTCCTCGCGCCTCAGGGGTAGCGTTCGAGCCAGGGCGGGGGCACTTCTTCGCGCGCGCAGGGGTGCGGCCCGCGACGCCTGCGAACGTCACGATGTCCTCATCGCCCCGGCGAGCACCTTCTTGAATACAGGGTGGGTATCAGCCCTCCTGCGTCACCGCAAAGGCCGTCCTGAGCTGGACCGCGGACGCGCCCAGAAGTTGATCATCTGGCGCACCTTCTCGGGGGAGTTCACGCCTCGGCCGTGCGATCATCGGATACGGCTCGACGCCGAGAGGTTTAGCCGGCGTGGCGATCATGCCCCGGATCACGTAGTTTGAAGTCGAAATCCGCGCGCTCATCACGTCGGCCTCGGTCCGCTGGCGGCACTCCAGATGCTCGCCGGCGCGTAGCGGGGTGCTTCGATGATGATGGCGTCCGGCAGGCGCTTGCGCATAATCCACTTGCGCACCCAGCAGGTTCACCCCCGGATATCGGACAGGATGGGGATTTCAGCCGCCATCCGGGCGGACTGGCGGTCAGGTCGGGAAGATCCAGCGGCAAGTCCGGCGCCCATGACGGATCGGCGCCGCAGCCGCTCTCGCAAGCCTGGCGCACGCGGTCGGCGTACTTGGGACACCGCGCGCATCACGTTGTGAGTTTGGCGTGATGGAGTCCCCTGCCATCGGCGATCTCTACGTCCGCCCTTCACCTCGCGGTCGAGCGCCACCAGGTTAGCTGAATTGGGATCTCGGTCTCGTCGCGCGAACGCCCGGTCTCGGCCATGAGGTCCGGATGCAGCGCTGGCGCAGGTCCACGCTGGCGACGGGTGCCGACGGCCCGCGGCTGGTACCGTTCCGGCCAGTGGCGATGCGGGGCGTGATACGCTGACTCCCATGCCGCCCTGAACGATGGGCAACAGCGTGCGTCCTTTGATGACGAGTCAAAACATTACAGGCATGGGCGGGGCCGGCCGTTCAGGCGAATTCCTGTGTAAAAGCGAGTGCGTCCACGTCTGCCGCCGCAACCCCGCGCCACTGGGCCAGTTGTTGCACGATGGAGGCGCGTTTCGTCACGAAGCCTCGTGGTTTCTGTCTTGCCCCAACCGCCGGGCTGAGTCGGGGCACTCGGACGCGTGCTTTCTCGGAGCGGCCGCCCGAGCCGCCAGCTTCCTGGGGAGAGACAGCCGTGTTGATCCGTCGACCGCGATCGGCAGGATCAGGAAGCACCTGCTGAGCGGGCAAGACGGAAAGGCACCGTCGCTGAAGGCGCTGATCCGCCTGCCATGGCTGCGTGTGCCTTCGGGAAGAAAATACACCGAGCAGTGCCGATCCAGATAGTGCGCGTCGTGATCATCGCGCGCGCGCCGCTGCGCGCATTGGTGCGGGTTCACCGTGGTAACAGCCGCTGGCCATCCGCATCATCCACCCCACCACGGGCAGCTTGAACAACCTGAGCTTGGCCACCCATTTCATTTCCTCACGGCAGATGCGAGAGCAGCGGGATGTCGGCCACCGATTGATGATTGCTCACGATCACGTACGGGCGGCGCGGGTCGCAGGGATCTGCTGGGCCCCGGATCTGCAGATCCCAGGCCGGATTGACGCGGCGGATGGTCGCGCACCCAGGCGTGGCGTGAACCATCGACCCGCGCGGTAGCGTACCGGATCGCGGTCGAAGACGCGGATCGCGGAAGCGCAGTGGCAGCCAGGCAAGAAATCGAGCACGGCCACGGCAAGCCAGATCCAGGCGGACCCGAACAAGGATGGTGAAGCGCGCGATGGGGCGAAGTGGCGGACCAATCCGGTGCGGTGGAGGCCGGCATTGGGCGCCTCTCGTGGCATCCAACACTCCATACGGACAGCAGTAAGTGATGATAGGGACACGAGATCTCTAAATCAACTTGATCTGTGTCACGGTTATTGGTGTCGTGGAATCCGGGCGGCGGATCTAGCGATCATCGGCGGCGGGCAACACCGCCCTTCGGCCGCCCACCTGGTTTCCGGCCATTCGAACGACTGTTCTTCCCTGCGACCGACGGAGGCCCCGCATGACGACCTGAGATACGCCTGACATCACGTTTCTTTAATCCCCGGCCTGGCGAACCCGGGCACGTTCTCCCAGGTCGCCGGGGCAAGCGGCGGCGGACGATCCACATCAGCGGTCAGCCTGCCTGGGACGAGGAGGTCGCCCGTGGGCCCGAGTGATCTGCGCGCTCAGTCGGAGCGTGCGGGTTCCAGAATCCTCAAAGCCGCTGGCGTGGCGGCGGACGCGGATTCCGCGACGGGATCAAGTTCACCTGCCACGATGTGGTCAACCTGGAGCCCGACGACCGGGCGGCGATTTCCTGAGGTCCGTCAATGTTTCATCGATCTCGGCAAGGCCGCCCGCGAGCACGATGATCGGCGTCCCGGCCCTGGTGGTGCCTGACGCCAGGATCGAGATCGAGGCGATCGTGGCGGTCTCCTGACCCCGAGGGAGCCGCCGCAACGAAAAAGGCCTCGCGTGGGGCCTTCCTCTTGTGCAACAAAGCGCGCTTTGTCGGAGGTCAGGGCGGTTCCGCTGGCTATAGCGCCGTTTACGACTGGCCGCCAGGGCCAGCGCCACGAGACCCACGGAAACCATGGCGTGGCGTTTCCCGGCTCCGGCACGGGCTGGATCTCGCCGGGCAGGGGTTGCCGGAGTTCATCGACCGGGCGGCCCCCGAAATCGAACGGGTCGGTGTTGCCCACCACCGCCCGGCCGCCGTAGCCAAAAAGGGCGTCCATCTCGGTGTTCGAGGTGTAGTAGCCGGAGCCGGCGACCCGGTAGGGACAGGACCTTGATTCGTGCGCGCCCAGAATGCCCATGCAGGCCCATACTGGCCGGCGTACGGGTCGTAGCGCCGGAACCCGGGCCGTGAACGTTGGAATCCTGGGCCGAAGTGGAGAGCCTCGATGGTCGGCGTGTAGGACACCGTGTCGCTGAATTCGCCGGGCGCGCCCGATCCGGTCAGGCCCAAATACACCCGCCAGAGCGCGGGGTACGCCCGAGGGGATGGTGGCGTCGAGCGCGGCGGGTACCGCTGAAGGAATCGCCTGGAGGTCATGTGGTCGATGCCGACGCGCCGCGACCGATGAAGAACTGGAAGTCCAGCGCCACGGCGGTGTCGGTATCGTTGGTCACGACCGCTTTCGTAGACGAGTTCGGTCAGTACATCCCCGGTTCTTGCCTGCCAGCACGCGGACGGCGGACGGGCCGGTCGCGAGGTCGCCGTAGAACGTCGACTGGCTGAAGAACAGGCCGCCGGTGCAGGCGGAGCCTGAGATCGGGTTGTTGCCGACAGGCGTGGAGGCTTCCGCCACCACGGAGTTGTTGTCGACGATCGCACCGGCAAGCTGGGTGTCGACGGTCTGGCCGTACGCCGGCGCGCCGAATCCAGGCGGCGGCGACCGCGCCGCCACTGCACTGCGGGGGAATCTCATGAGGTCTCCTGCTTGTGGTGAAACGTATTGGTTCGTGAAGTTTAGTAAGCCCACTGAATTCCACACAAGAGATACCTGCTGCTTCGCCATGTCCACCTTCATGCTTGCCTGGGAA